>NZ_BBWL01000028.1:0-69571 GCF_001463785.1 Aureimonas sp. AU40 | reverse complement strand
GAAGATTTCCTTCGTCTCCAACCGCCGCATCCATGGCATGTGGCAGACCACGATCCCATCGCGCTTTCTCGATGAACTGCCGGAGGACCATGTCGAGGTGGTCGAGGCCTCCGCCTCCTATGGCGGCTACGGCGCCGGGGGCATGGGCGGCTACGGCGCCTCGCGCTGGGACGCCAACGCCTTCAGCGCCTCGTCCTACGGCACGCCGGGCTGGCGCCGGGCGCAAGCTGCGAACGGCTCGGGCAGCACCTACGAGGGCGGGCGCGGCCGACGCATCGAATATGGCGAGGGCGGCGTTTCCGGCTCGGGCGCCAGAGCATCCGCCACGGCCGACAAATATATCGCGCGCGACGGCGGCACGGCCTCCGGCGGTGGCAGCGGCTTTGCCGGGCGGATGGAAGATGCCCATTCCGCCCAACGCTCGCGCGGTTCCAACCAGCCACCGCGCAAGGGCGGCGGCCTCTACTCGTCGGCCAAGAGCGGCGGCCCGCGCGAGATCGAGGGCACGCTCGTCGCCAAGTCCGTGTCGGAAGAGGCAAGCCCTTTTTCCGTCGGAGACCGCGTGTTCCACATGAAGTTCGGCAACGGCACGGTGGCCGTGGTGGAAGGTAACAAGCTGACGGTGGATTTCGACCGAGCCGGGCAGAAGCGCGTTCTGGACGGGTTCGTTTCCCCGATCTGAGCGCGCTCGGTAGCTCTCGCGATAGCGAAGCCGGCTTGGAGCGCTTCCAGGCAAAGCGGCCAGGCTTTGTCTGAGATAAGGGGCAAAGACCCATAGGTTTGAGCATTCCCGGCGGATCGAGATCACCGAGAATGCTCTGGAAGACCAAAACGCGAAACGCCCGGATCGCTTCAAGGCAATCCGGGCGTTATGCTATTCAGGGTTTCGGGTCGAGACCCGATTTCAGGACAGGCCGGCCAGAAGCTCGTGGACTCGGCGCAAATAGGCTTCCGCCTGCCGCGCCCGCGCTTCGGCCTCTTCGGCGCGCTGCTCGGCGCGCTTGGCACGAACGGTCGTTTCCCACTCGTTGTATTCGGCGTTGCGCAGGGCGACTTCGGCGCCGGCGATTTTCTCGTCCGCCTGCTTCAGCCGCTCTTCCAGCGACAGGATCTGGGCCTGGGCGCGCTGGTGCTCTTCGGCCGAGCGATCGGCCAGCGAGCGGTTCTGCTTCTCCAGCTGGGCGAAGCGCTTCTCGTAGCTGCGGATCGTGCCGGCCGCCTGCTCCACCATGGTGAGCGTCTGCGTCCAGTCGCCTCCCGGCGCGTCGACCGGCAGATTTGCGGCGGGCTCGATCAGGTCCGTCGACGGGGCGACGAGGATCGCGCTGCCCTCGTTGGCGGGGGGCGGAATGTCGCCCTCGCGCAGCGGCAGCGGTTCGCCGCCGCGAAACAGGCTCCCAAGCTCCTCGGCCGCCATGTCGAACAGCGCCGAGGGGCGGTCCGGCTGGCCGGGATCGAGATCCAGATCGTCGGCAATCTCGGTGCGGATCGCGCTCATTGCTCATCTCCCTGCGGATTGTTCAAGAAGGCGGCGCGCAGATCGGCCTCGACCTGCGCGTCGTCGCTTTCCGTCCCGACCACCTTGCTGAAACTGCCGATTATGGCGTCGTGCATCTTGGCGAGCCAGGCTTCCGCCTCGCTGGCGCGGGCCTCGGCCCGACGCGCGCGCGCCTCGGACTCGGCCAGACGCACCTCGGTCTCGTCGAGCTGCTCCTGTAGCGAGCGGATCTCTTCGGCCGCCCGCTCGGCGTCGAGCCGGTGCTCGATCTCCATCTCGGTCGTGCGCTCGTCGCGGATGCGGATGGCTTCGCTCGCTTCGCGCACGAGATCGAGCGCCGCCGACCAGTCCCGCTTCGGCTCGCTCCCCGTCGTGACCAGCGAGTAGCCGGCGTCACCGCGCTCGTCGGCCATGTCGGACAGGCTCTGACGCAGGCTCAACCCGATCTCTTCGTTCCCTCTGATCGTCATGCCTAGGTTTCCCCTCGTCCCTTGCCGCATTCCTCAACGCCCGAAGGCGCTCAATCGTTCTTGTCGGGCGCCGTGAAGGGGCGCACGTTGGATGGCCTGTCCTCGCGCGCGGCGGTTTCCGGCGGCAGTTCGATCGCCCCTTCGCCATGGCGACCGCGCGTGGCGCGCTTGAGGCTTTCGTTCTGCCGCTGGAGCGCCGAGCGGCTTTCGCGCGCGATGTCGAGCGCCCCTTGCGCGAGTGTGCGTTCGGCGCGCTCGTTCTGCAACTCCTCGATCAATCGACGGTTAGCGACCTCGAGCGCCATGCGCTCCTGCTCGAAACGCAGGGTCAGCGCTTCCACCCGGTCGGTGAGGTTCGCGGCGCGCGAATTGACGCTTTCGAGCGAGGCGTCCTTGGCCGCCAGCGCCTTCACCAGCATGTCGCAGCGCGCTTCCATCTCGTTGCGGCCCTTGTCGGCCTCCTGGAGCATGGTGGAAAGGCGGCCGTTGTCGGCGCGCAGGCTTTCGACGCGCCGCTCCAGCGTGGTTCGGTCGGCCGAGGCCTCCTTCACCGCCCGGTCGGCAGAGCGCACCGTTTCCTCGCGCTCGCGCAGCTGGTTGCGAACCTGCACCAGGATCTGGTCCGTGGCGGCGAGACGCGCGCTCAAGGTCTCGATCTTCATGGCCGAGTTGGCGCGCTCGGTCTTCAAGGCGCCGAGATCGGTCTCGTGCTGGGCGACGCTGCGCTGGCGCGCCGCCTGCTCGGAGGCGAGCTGGGTTTCCAGCGTCGAAATGGTCTGGAGGTTCTGGTCGACCTGCTGCTCGATCTCGTTGAGGCGACCGTAGAGCGCCACGAGTTCGGCCGACTGCTCTTCGGCCAGAAGCTGCAACCGGCGGTTCTCGCCGTCCAGAATCTGCCGCTTCTCCTCGGTTTCCGACAGCAGCCGCTCGGCCTCGTTGAGGGCCTGCTCGGAAATCTGCGCCTCGGCGCGCAGCGTCTTCACCTCGAGCGAGAGCGATTGGTTCTGCTCGACCTCGGCCAGGAGTTGGCGCTCCAGCGCGTTGGCATGGGAGGTGCGCTCGCGCAGCGTCAGGCGCTGCTCGTCCAGGATCGTCTCGTTCTCGCGCAGCGTGGTTTCCAGCCGCCCGACCCGGCCGGTCATGGCCGTGAGATCGGCCATCGCCTGCGAGTTGCGGCTGAGCAGATCGTCCACCTCGCGGCGGAGCGACTGGTTGCCGTCGACCTCCTGCGAATGGAGCGCTTCGAGCTCGAGAACGCGCGCCTTGGTCTGCGAGAGTTCACCGGCGATCGTCTCGATCGGCGCGATCAAGAGCGAGAAGTCGTCCGTCAGCGTGCGCAACTCTCCGAGCCGTTCCGACATTTCGCCGATCCGCACCCGCAGCACCTCGTTGCGCTGTCCGATCCCGTCCAGGGGAGGAAGCGAGGCGGGCACGGACGTCGTCTCCATCGGAGGGGGTCTCCTGACCGTCTGCGCCTGCGGCGTGATCGGCGCCTGCGCCTGGCCTTCGCCATTCCCGGCGGCTTCAGGCCGCGGCGAGCCGAGCCGGAGGAAGAAGGACAAAGGTGACGTCATGGAACGGGACCCCGAAGGCTAAGGCTTCATCGCCTGTCTTGCCGCCTCGCGCGTGCCGAAGCAATTGCCTTAAGAATTGGTAACCGAAGTTTTCCGCAAATTGTCGTTTTTGAACGTCACTCGTCGCACCCAAGCCCCTTCTCCGGGTTAGGTGGCAGATAGAAGCGTCGAGATCACGAGGATATGATCGGCCAAGCCTTCAGGCGGCTTACGTTCAGGAACCGTTCAGGCGCCGCGTTGTTCCTTAGGCAGACTTATAGCTTTGCCGGAGTGATCCATGCGTATCGCAAGAATGCTCGGGGGTAAGGTCTTGGCCGTCGCGATTGCGCTGACCATGTTGCCTGCTGCCATCCCGGCCAATGTTCCCATCGTCGGCGCCACCGCGGCCAAGGCCGATCCTTATTGGGGCGGCGGTTATGGCTACCGCCCGTACCGGGGCGGCCCCGGCTATTATCGTGGCGGCCCGGGCCCGGGCTATTACGGCGGCGGCCCCGGCTACTACGGGGGCCCGCGCTATTATGGCGGTGGTCCCCGCTATTATCGCCATCGCCACAACAATGGCGGCGCGGCCATCGCGGGCGCGATCCTGGGCTTGGGTGTCGGCGCGGCGATCGCCAGCGCCAACCAGCCCCGCTACGTCGCCCCGCGCTATGCGGCACCGGCCTACGGACTCCGCCCGTGGACACGCGACTGGTATCGTTACTGCGCGTCTCGCTACCGGTCCTTCGACCCCGGCTCGGGCACATTCCAGCCCTATAACGGCCCGCGCCAGCTTTGCCGCTGAAGGCATTGGCCTGACCTGCAAGACGGCCGCGTCCCTTGGGGGCCCGGCCGTTGTGCTGTCCGGGGAACTCGAACCCCCATGCCGCATTCCCTACAGACCAGTTTGACGCAAGGTTGGGGAGAGGTTGATATGGCGGGGCGAACGGGATTGAAGGCGGGCCTTCTGGTGCTCGCCAGCTTGATGGCGCTCCCGACTTGGGCATCGGCCGGCGAGTTCGTCGGCATCGATCCTTACAACCGGCCGGTCTATGCGCGCGAGGCTCAGTTTCCCATCGTTCCGAGCCGGGTCACCGGCCCCTATTATCGCAAGACGGTCGGCCAGTTCGGCGGACCTGCGGTGGCTGGCCCGCTCTATTATGCCGAACCGGCGCCTCCCGTTCCCGGCTACTACAGGCCCGATCCGCTCGTTCAGGCCGGCGCCGTTCTCGCTTTCGACCAGAATGCCGCCATCGGACAGGCCGAGCGCAATGCACGCGCGGAGCGAGGCATTGGTCGCCCCGCGCCGTTCAGTGCCGAATGGTATCGCTGGTGCGAGGCGCGCTACCGCTCCTTCGACCACGATTCGGGCACCTTCCAGCCGAACAACGGCCCTCGCCGCCTCTGCCGCTAGGCTGGGTCGGCCAAGGGCCGGGTCGCCAGTTCCAGCCAGTGACGGTCTTCGGCGTCCAGCCGAGGGCCGATCTGCTTAGCCACCTCGGCATGGTAGGCGTTCAGCCAGTCGATCTCGTCCGCAGTCATGAGTGAGCGCACGACGAGCCGGCGGTCGATCGGCGCGAAGGTCAGCGTCTCGAACCCGTGCATGGGCAGATCGCCGCCCTCGATGGGTGCGGCATCCTGCGTCAACAAGAGGTTCTCGATGCGAATGCCGAAGGCCCCCTCGCGGTAATAGCCCGGCTCGTTTGAGACGATCATGCCGGGTTCCAGCACCGCCACGCCCCGGCGCGAGATGGATTGCGGCCCTTCGTGGACGGCCAGAAACGCGCCGACCCCATGCCCCGTGCCGTGGGCGAAGTCGCAGCCGACGCGCCAGAGCGCAATGCGGGCGAGCGGGTCGAGGTCCATCCCCCGCGTGCCCTTGGGAAAGCGTGCCGTGGAAATGGCGATCATGCCCTTCAGCACCAGCGTGAACTTCTGCCGCACCTCGTCCGGCACGACGCCCAGCGCCACGGTCCGCGTGATGTCGGTCGTACCGTCCTGATACTGCGCGCCGGAATCGACGAGAAAAATCTCTCCTTCCCCCAGCGTGCGGTTGGACGCGCGATTGACCCGGTAGTGCGGCAGCGCCGCATTGGGGCCGGCGGCGGAGATCGTGTCGAAGGACAGGTCGCGGAGCGGCATTCCGTCCGCTTCGCCGAACCGGCCGCGGATGGCTTCCAGCCTCTCGGCGGCGTCGATTTCGGTGACGCTGCCGGCCGGCTGCCGGTCCAGCCAGGCCAGGAACGAGGTGATAGCCGCGCCGTCGCGCAGATGGGCGCGTCGCGACCCCTCGATCTCAACCGCGTTCTTGCGCGCGCGGGGCAATCGGGCGGGGTCTTCCTTCTCGACGATGCGCCCGCCCGCGCCCGCTACGATGCGACCCAGCCGGTCGGCGGTGAGCGCGGGGTCCAGCATCACCGTCTTGCCTTCCGCGAAGGCCGCGAGCGCTGGCTCCAGGCGCTCGGGCGCCTCGATCGCGGCGAGGGCGGAAAGCGCCGCCCTCGCCTCCCGGTCCAACTTGTCCCCGTCGATGAAGAGCACAGCTTGCCCCGCAGCCGGAATCAGCGCGAAGGACAGCGGCAGGGGCGTGTGGGGAACGTCGCTGCCTCGAATGTTGAAGACCCAGGCGACCGAACTCGGGTCGGTCAGAACGACACCGTCAGCCTTGGCCTTGCGCAGGCCTTCGCGGATCATTTCCAGCTTCTCGCCGGCCTCCACGCCGGCATAGGCGACGGGCTGCAGCGCCACCCGGCCTTTGGGGGCAACCGGGCGATCCTGCCAGATGCGGTCAACCGGATTGTGCTGGAGCGGCACCAGCGCGCCGCCCGCCTCCTCCATGGTCTTGGTCAGCGCCTTCACTTCGGCCAGCGTGTGAAGCCAGGGGTCGAAGCCGATGCGAAGCCCCTTGGCCTTGTCGCCGAGATAGCTGGCGAGCGGCGTCTCGACCAAATTCTCCGGCGTGAAAACCGTGCCGTCGATCTGCGCGCGCACCTGCACGGTGTAGCGCCCGTCGGTGAAGAGCACGGCGCTCTGGGGCAGAACCAGGGCCGTGCCGGCCGAGCCGGTGAAGCCCGTCAGCCAGCCAAGGCGCGCGGCGGAGGGCGGGATGTATTCGCCCTGGTGCTCGTCGGCGCGCGGCACCACGAACCCGTCGACGCCCGCCTCCGCCAGCGCGGCGCGCAGGCGCTCGACGCGCGAAGCCGATTGCGAGGAGTCGGACATCTCGTCGAAATCCTGGAACATGGGCGGCTTCCCTTTGTCGCGGCAGATTGAGGAGGCGGAGTCTGCCCTCGTCTGTTCCAAATCCGCACGCCCGGCTCAAGCGAAAAGGTTCATCACGGGGGTGCTTGCACGTCGCCATCAGGCTCGCTATGTTCGATCTTACGTTTACGCAAACGTCAAAATCGCTTCATCCGAGGAGGGATCGCGATGCCGGTCTATCAGGCGCCCGTGGCCGATACGCTGTTCGTGCTCAACGATCTGTTGGGTATCGAGCGCCACAGCAACCTTGCAGCCTTCGCGGAAACCTCGCCCGATATCGTGGAAGCCGTGCTGGGCGAAGCCGGACGGTTTGCTGAGGATGTGTTCTTCCCGCTGAACCAGACGGGCGATCGCGAGGGTTGCCATCGTCACGAGGACGGCTCGGTCACGACGCCGACGGGTTTCAAGCAGGCCTACAATCAGTTCCGCGAGGCCGGCTGGGGCGGGCTCTCGGCCGACCCGGCCTATGGCGGCCAGGGCCTGCCGCACACGGTGGCGGCCGCCGTCAACGAATATCTCTCCTCCGCCAACATGGCCTTCGCCATGTATCCCGGCCTGACGCGCGGCGCGATCGCGGCGCTGGAGCAGCACGGGACGCAGGAGCAGAAGCAGCTCTACCTGCCCAAGATGATCGAGGGCATCTGGACCGGCACGATGAACCTGACGGAGCCCCATTGCGGCACCGATCTGGGGCTGCTGCGCACCAAGGCCGCACCGGCGGGCGACGGGTCCTATCGCATCACCGGCCAGAAGATCTTCATCTCGGCCGGTGAGCATGATCTCTCCGACAACATCATCCATCTCGTTCTCGCCCGCATCGATGGCGCGCCGGAAGGCGTGAAGGGCATCTCGCTTTTCGTGGTGCCGAAGTTCCTCCCCGACGAGGCCGGGGCCGTCGGCGCGCGCAATGCCGTCTCCTGCGGTTCGATCGAGGAGAAGATGGGCATCCATGGCAACGCCACCTGCGTCATGAACTATGACGGCGCGACGGGCTGGCTGGTGGGCGAGGCCGACAAGGGCCTGCGCGCCATGTTCACGATGATGAACGAGGCGCGGCTCGGCGTCGGCGTGCAGGGGCTCGCCGTTTCTGAGATCGCCTATCAGAACGCCGTCGCCTATGCCCGCGAGCGCATCCAGGGCCGCTCGCTCTCCGGCGCCAAGGCGCCGGAGAAGCGCGCCGACCCGATCATCGTTCATCCCGACATCCGCCGCATGCTGATGACCATCCGCGCGGTGAACGAGGGCGGCCGGGCACTGATTCTCTGGACCGCGCTGAAGGGCGACCTGTTCCACCTGTCGCAGGACGCCAAGGAGCGCGAGGCGGCGGACGATTGGCTGGGCCTGATGACCCCCGTCATCAAGGGCGTGTTGACCGACAAGGGCTTCGACAACGCCGTGATGGCGCAGCAGGTCTATGGCGGCCACGGCTACATCGCGGAATGGGGCATGGAGCAGTATGTGCGCGACGCGCGCATCGCCCAGATCTACGAGGGCGCCAACGGCATCCAGGCGCTCGACCTCGTCGGCCGCAAGCTGGCGCTGAACAACGGCCGCGCCGTGCAGAGCTTCTTCGCCGAGGTCGGCGCCTTCTGCGAGGCCCATCGCGCCGACGAGCGTCTTTCGCCCTTCACCAAGGGGCTGAAGAAGGGGCTGAACGACCTGCAGGCGGCGACGCTCTGGCTGATGGGCAACGCCATGGGCAAGCCCGACAACGCTGGCGCGGCCTCGACCGACTACATGCATCTCTTCGGCCTCGTGGCGCTCGGCTACATGTGGGCGCGGATGGCCAAGGTGGCGGCTGAGAAACTCGGCGACGGCAGTGCGACCGATCCCGCCTTCCTGGAGGCCAAGCTCGTGACGGCCCGTTTCTTCATGGACCGCCTGATGCCGGAAACGGCCGCCCACCTTGCCCGCATCTCCTCGGGCTCCACCTCGATGATGGCGCTGGACGCCGCCGTCTTCTGATCAACATTGCCTTCCGACAGTCCTCACCGTCCGACACCGGCCGCGATCCGAAAAGAGACAGCGATGCTTGACGCCTTCATCTACGATCATGTTCGCACCCCGCGCGGCCGGGGCAAGAAGGATGGCGCCCTTCACGAGGTGCCGGCCGTTCGCCTCGCCGCCCGGGTCCTGGAATCGCTGCGCGAGCGCAACGGGCTGGACACCGCCAAGGTCGACGACATCATCTTCGGCTGCGTCGACCCCGTGGGCGAAGCCGGCTCGGTGATCCCCAAGGCGGCCGCCTTCGAGGCGGGATACGACTTCGCGGCGCCCGGCATTCAGATCTCGCGCTTCTGCGCGTCCGGGCTGGATGCGGTGAATCTCGGCGCCGCCAAGATCGGCTTCGGCTCCGACGACATCGTGATTGCGGGCGGCGTGGAATCCATGTCGCGCGTCGGCATGGGCATGTCGGGCGGCGCCTGGATCATGGACCCCTCCGTCGGCATCCCCGCCTATTTCATGCCGCAGGGCATCTCGGCCGATCTGATCGCCACCAAATACGGCTTCAGCCGCGACGACGTCGACGCCTATGCCGTGGAATCGCAGCGCCGCGCGGCGGAAGCCTGGGCCGACGGGCGCTTCGCCAAATCGGTCGTGCCGGTGCGCGATCAGAACGGGCTGGTGATCCTCGACCGCGACGAGCACATGCGCCCCACAACGGACATGCAGTCGCTCGGGAGCCTCAACGCCTCCTTCGCCGCGCATGGCGAGATGGGCGGCTACGACGCGGTGGCGATCCAGGCTCATCCCGAGCTCGAAAGCGTCGAGCATGTCCACCATGCCGGCAATTCGTCGGGCATCGTGGATGGCGCCGGCGCCGTGCTGCTCGGCTCCAAGCGCGCCGGCGACACGCTGGGGCTGAAGCCCCGCGCGCGCATCCGCGCCTTCAGCAATATCGGCTCCGACCCCGCGCTCATGCTGACCGGCCCGGTGGACGTGACCAAGAAGCTTCTGGAGCGCTCCGGCATGGCGCTCTCGGACATCGATCTGTTCGAGCTGAACGAGGCCTTCGCGGCCGTGGTGCTGCGCTATCTCCAGGCCTTCGAGATCGACCCGGCCCGGATGAACGTCAACGGCGGCGCCATCGCCATGGGCCATCCGCTCGGCGCGACCGGCGCGATGATCCTCGGCACGGTGCTGGACGAGTTGGAGCGGCAGAACAAGCAGACCGCGCTGGTCACGCTCTGCATCGGCGCCGGCATGGGCACGGCGACCATCATCGAGCGCGTCTGAGCCGCGCCCGCCATGGCTGCCCCTCGCCTGTCCCCTTCCGCCGGCCGGCTCGCGCGGTCAGCAGACCTGGACGCCGAGCTCGGCGGCCATGTCGCGCGCGCCGCGCAGGTTCAGCTGAGGCAGCGCCTCGAAGGCGGGGCGGGCGAAGTAGTAGCCCTGGAACAGGCGAATGCCGGCGACCTGCAGGATCGTGAACTCGGCTTCCGTCTCGACGCCCTCGGCCAGGACCTCGATCCCCAGCGCCCGCGCGGCCGAGGTGATCGAGGCCACGACCACCTGCCTGGGATAGCTCGTGTCGATGCCGCGCACGAGCTTCATGTCGAGCTTGATGAGGTCGGGCTGGAAGTCCACCAGGAGACCCAGCCCGGCAAAGCCGGCGCCGAAATCGTCCAGCGCGGTGACGAAGCCCTGACGGCGATATTCCGAGAGGATGCGCTGGAGATGGCCGGTGTCGAGGATCTCCTCGTTCTCGGTGAACTCGAACATCAGCGCGCCGAGCGGAAAGTCGTGCTTGCGGGCGGCGAGAAGCGTCGCACGCAGGCAGGCTGCCGGCTCGTAGACGGCATTGGGCAGGAAGTTGATGGACAGGCGCAAGCTCTGCTCGCGCGGGAAGAGCCGAGAGGCCAGCTCGATGGCCTTGACGCGGCAGCGCTGGTCGAACCGGTATTTCTGGTCCGGCCCGACCTGGGACAGGATGCTGTAGGCGCCCTCCCCCTGAAGACCTCGGATCAAGGCTTCGTAGCCCCAGACGCGGCTCTCTTTGATGTCGTAGATCGGCTGGAACGCCATCGAGAAGTCGAAATCCAGCGGCTCGCCCGACCGGCATCCGTCACAACCCGAGCTCATTCCGCTTCCTTCCGCAGCCCCTCCGACCTCGGCAATCTACAGGGGGCCGCCTTAGTAAAGTCTGAAGTTTCCGGGCGGCTTGCGTAGCCGTCCTTCGAATTCGCCCGACCTTTCATCTTGAAACATCCATTTCGGGAAACAGGCATGACCTACAAGAACTTCACTCTCGGCCCGAACGAAGACGGTATCGTCGTGGTCACCTGGGACATGCCCGACCGCTCGATGAACGTCTTCACCGAAGAGGTGATGCGCGAGATCGACGCGTTCGTCGACGCCTTCGCCGCCGACGAGGCGGTGAAGGGCGTGGTGCTGGCCTCCGGCAAGGCGGGGTCCTTTACCGGCGGCGCGGATCTCAAGATGCTGCGCGGCATGTTCGACGCCTTCGAGGCGAAGAAGCGCGAGGACGAGGCGGCGGCGGTGGCCGAGCTATTCACGCGCTGCGGCGAGATGGGCCGCATCTGGCGCAAGTTGGAAACCTCCGGCAAGCCTTATGTTGCGGCGATCAACGGCACCTGCATGGGCGGCGGCTTCGAGCTGGCGCTGGCCTGCCACGGGCGCGTGGCCGCCGCGGAAGCCAAGATGGGCCTGCCTGAAGTGAAGGTCGGCATCTTCCCCGGCGCCGGTGGTACGCAGCGCGTGCCGCGCCTCACCGACACGCAGTCGGCGCTCCAGATGCTCCTGAAGGGCGAGACGCTGTCGGCGGCCAAGGCCAAGTCGATGAAGCTGATCGACGAGGTCGTGCCGGCCGAAGGGCTGATCGAAGCGGCCAAGGCCATGCTGCGGGCGGGCCTCAAGCCGGTGAAGCCCTGGGACGAGAAGGGCTTCAAGCTGCCGTCCGGCCCGGTCTACTCGCCGGCCGGGGCGCAGGTCTGGCCTGCGGTCGCCTCGCTCTACCGCAAGGAAACGGCGGACAATTATCCCGGCGCGCGCGCCATCGTGAAATGCGTCTACGAAGGTCTTCTGCTGCCGATCGACCAGGCGCTCAAGGTCGAGCAGCGCTACTTCACGGAGGTCCTCCAGACCACCGAAGCGGCGATGATGATCCGCTCGCTCTTCGTCTCGCTGCAGGCGCTGAACAAGGGCGCCCGCCGCCCCGCCGGGGTCCCTGAGCAGACGCTCGGCCGCGTCGGCGTGATCGGCGCCGGCTTCATGGGCGCCGGCATCGCCTATGTCGCGGCAAAGGCGGGGCTGGAGGTCGTGCTGATCGACCGCGACCAGGAGGCTGCCGACAAGGGCAAGGCGCATTCGGCCGGGCTGATGGACGGTCTCGTCAAGAAGGGACGCGCCAAGCCAGACGAGGCCGAGGCGCTGCTCGCGCGCATCACGGCGACGCCGGACTATGCCGCGCTCAGCGACGTCGATCTGGTGATCGAGGCTGTGTTCGAGGATCGCGGCGTCAAGGCGGAAGTGACGCGCAAGGTGGCCGAGGTGCTGAAGCCCGGCGCCATCTACGCCTCCAACACCTCGACCCTGCCGATCACCAGTCTGGCGGAAGCCTTTCCCGACGCTTCGCGCTTCATCGGCATCCATTTCTTCTCGCCGGTCGACAAGATGATGCTGACCGAGATCATCCTCGGCAAGGAGACCGGCGACGTGGCGCTGGCCACCGCGCTCGACTTCGTGCGCGCCATCAAGAAGACGCCGATCGTCGTCAACGACACGCGCGGCTTCTTCGCCAATCGCTGCGTGCTGCGCTACATGACCGAGGCCTACGACATGCTGGTCGAGGGCGTGCCTCCGGCCATGATCGAGAACGCGGCGAAGTTCGCCGGCATGCCGGTCGGCCCGCTGGCGCTGAATGACGAGACGGCGGTGGATCTCAGCCATCGCATCATGAAGGCGACCATGCGCGACGAGGGACAGGACGCGGTCGATCCGCGCCATTTCCAGCTGGTCGAATCCATGGTGACCGAGGACGGGCGTCTCGGCCGAAAAGCAGGCAAGGGCTTCTACGACTACCCCGCCAAGCCGGCCAAGAAGCACCTCTGGCCGGGCCTGAAGGAGAAGTTCCCGCAGCAGAAGCCAGAGGACGTGGACTTCGCGGAGCTCAAGCAGCGCTTCCTCGTCACCATGGCGCTGGAAGCGGCGCGCACCATGGAGGAAGGCGTCGTGACCGACCCGCGCGAGGCCGATGTCGGCTCGATCCTCGGCTTCGGCTACGCGCCCTATACCGGCGGCACGATCTCCTACATCGACGGCATGGGCGCCAAGGCCTTCGTCGCCCTATGCGAAAAGCTGGAAGCCAAGCATGGCGAACGCTTCCGCCCGACGCCTCTCCTTCGTGAGATGGCCGAGCGCGGCGAGAGCTTCTACGGCCGCTTCGGCGCGGCGGAAGCCGCCTGAGCCAGATAAGGCGGCCCGATCGGGCCGCTGCCACCTCTTCTCAACTCGGGCGGGTCCGCTGGTTTCAGTGGGCCCGCTTTTCTTTGGCGAGGCTGCGGCCGATCGTGTCTGCGACCCGCGCGCCCCGCGCGCCGAGCGGCTTGTCCGGCTTGTCGGTCGTGTCCATCGCGGTCTGGTGCTCCATCTCGGCATTGATCTCGGCGCCAATGATGAAGATGGTCGAGGACAGCCAGACCCACATCATGAAGCCGACCACCGCGCCGAGCGAGCCATAGGTGGCGCCGTAATTGGCGAAGTTCTGCAGGTACCAGGAGAAGCCCATCGAGGCGAGAAGCCAGATGCAGGCGGTCAGCGTGGCGCCGAAGAAGACCCATTTCCAGCGTGCCCGCGCGCGGCTCGGCCCATAGCGGTAGACCATGCTGATGCCGCCGACCGCGAGAACGAAGACCAGCGGCCAGCGGGCCGCCGCGATCAGTTCGTCGGTCAGGCTTTCCGCGCCGATCAGGTTCATGATGATGGGCACCACGCCGACCGTCACGAACATCACGATGCCGATGAAGACCGCGCCCATGGTGAACAGGAAGGCGATGGCGTTGAGCCGAAGGAACGAACGCTCCTCCTGCTCGCCATAGGCGACGTTCATCGCCTCGAACAGCGTCTTCACGCCGTTGTTGGCGCTCCAGAGCGAGAAGAGAAGGCCCGACAGGAAGCCGATCGACAGCGAGGCGGGATCGCGCGTCACGAGATATTGAAGCTGGGAGGTCAGGATGTCGGTGCCGGCGCGCGGCAGAAACTGGCCGACATAGGCGATATGGTCGGCGATCGTGGTCGGATCGGCGACGATGCCATAGAGCGAGACGAAGACCGCCAGCGCCGGGAACAGGGCGAGCAGGAGATAGAAGGTCGCGCCGGCCGCGATCAGCATCACCCGGTCCTCGAAGAACGAGTACCAGAGACGCCAGGCGATATCTTTCCAGCCCCGCCAGGGGATGCCCAGCGGCCCACTGGCGTCGCGCCCCCGCCCCGGCTCGCTGGCGCGGCGGCGGGTTTCCTCGGTCGTGTTCGGGGCAAAGCGCAAGCCCGGCACAGGCATGATCATCTCCAGGAAGCACGAGGCCGGACACAGCCCGCGAACCCAACGGAATGCAGCCTCCGCCCGCAGGTTCCCCTTCAGGCTGTGGAGAACCCATATAGGAGATTGTTTGACAACTCGGCGGCGGAGGGCCGTCGAGTGATTTTGCGACGTTCGCGAGGCGCCAAACTTGCGTGATGCGAGGGCGCATCTGCGAGGATTGGCAACGAAGTGGCGGCGGAAAAACGCCGACGGGCCGACCCGACCGAGTTGTCAAACAGTCTCTAAGAGCGCCTAACAAAATCTCTGGGCGGAGGATGGGCGAGGGATTTTCGTTCGGGAACGAGGAGCGAAGCGCAGTCGATGCCGGCGGCATCGGCGAGCATTCGCGACGAAGTCCACGGCGAAAAGACCCGACCAGCCGACCCCACGAGATTTTTGTTAGGTGCTCTAAGGCCAAACTCCGCGCAAGCTTGCGGCTCGGGCGTGGAAAACCGGGGCCGTTGCGCACTCGCCTCTCGACACCGCGCGCGGGCGACCGTAAACAGATGGGAAGGCAAGGATAATATTCCTTGCCGTCGATCTTCCATCCCCGATCCTCGAGACGATCCGCATGTTTTCCCACGAGCGCATCTGGACGGCGATCGATCTTCTGGCCGCCCGCTGCAAGCTGTCCCCCTCGGGCCTCGCCCGAAAGGCGGGGCTCGATCCCACGACCTTCAACCGCTCCAAGCGCTTTGCCGTCGACGGGCGGCCGCGCTGGCCCTCGACCGAATCGATCGCCAAGATCCTGGAGGCGACGGGCGTCGCGTTTTCCGAGTTCTCCTCGTTCCTGGGCAGCGGCCTGTCGCCGGCCAACCTGCCGGCGCGCCCCTCGGCCGCCGTGCCGCTGATCGGCTTCGCGCAGGCCGGCGTGGGCGGCTTCTTCGACGATGCCGGCTTTCCCGTGGGCCAGGGTTGGGACGAGATCGAACTGCCCGGCCAGGACGGCATGCTCTATGCGCTGGAGGTTTCCGGCCAGTCGATGATGCCGCTCTACCGCGAGGGCGACGTGGTGATCGTCTCGCCCGGCGCCTCGGTGCGGCGGGGCGACCGCGTCGTCGCCAAGACGCGGGACGGCGAGGTCATGGTAAAGATCCTGCAGCGGCAGACCGCCAAGACCGTGGAACTCGCCTCGGTCAACCCGGACTTTCCCGACCGCCAGTTCGCCGCGTCCGAGATCGAATGGATCGCCCGCATTCTTTGGGTCAGCCAGTAGCGCCGAGCACCTGCGACATTCCAACCAGCGGGCGCCGCGCTAGATCCCATGGTGGCGAAACCGAGGACCGAACATGCGAACCTTTCGAATCGCGCTGGGTCTCTGCGCGCTTCTTCTGGCGTGGATGTTTCTCCTGCCGCAGACCGCGCTCGGGCCGGTGGAACGCCGCGTCGCGCGGATCGAGCCCGCTCAAGCCACAGCCTCGACGCCGGCTTCGAGCGAAGCGCGCGCCGCGCCCAGTGAGGCCGAACTCACTCTCGGCCCCGTGCGCACGGTCGGCCCCGTCGCGGTGGAGACAGTCGGCCCCCTGCACCGCCTGCCGCCGGTCGTGAGCGGCGCGGCCGAGCCCCCTGTCGCGGCGATTCCTGCCGCCGAGAGCGAGCCTGAGATCGCGGCCGCCGGGGAGACGACGCAAGCGCCCGTCGAGGAGGCCGCCCTCGCCCCCGAGCCGGCCAAGCCCGAGGTGCCGGGCACGCGCCGCCTGCCCTTCCCGATCGCGCTCGACAGCGGCACGATCCGCTCCGGCGAGACGATGATCCATATCGCAGGCGTCGCGCCCATCGCGCCGGACGCGCGCTGCGCCGACGGGCCGCGCTCCTGGCCCTGCGGGGTGCGAGCGCGCACGGAGTTCCGGGCCTGGCTGCGAGGGCGCACGCTGGTCTGCGATCCCGTCGCCGAGCAGGCGCCGGACGCGCCCGTCGCCTGCCGGCTGGGCGAGGAGGATGTCGGCGAATGGCTGGTGCGCAATGGCTGGGCCAATGCGGAGTCGGGCAGCCGCTACGAGGCGACGGCCGATGCCGCCCGCAAGGAAAGCCGGGGCATCTGGCAATTCGAGATCGCGCAGCAATAGCGCCCGCAAGAGGGCGGACGCTCTCAAGCGCTCAGGCCGGAGCCCAAGCACCCCGGCCCTGTCTCCAGTTCAGGCCAGCGGCTGGAGCCGGCCTTCCAACGCATCGCGGATCAGCCGGCGCGTTTCGGCGATGCCGTAGAGCGCGACGAAGGAGCCGAAGCGAGGCCCCCGCTCCTGCCCGATCAGGATCTGGTAGAGCGCCGAGAACCATTCCAGCGACACGCCGGGGCCGCCGTCCGGCCCCTTCTTCTTGGCGTCTTGGTAGCGCGGCAGCGGCCGGGCCACGTCGAGCACCGCGTCCTGAATCGCGCCGGCGTCGGCGTCCGGCGCAAGGCCGGCGAGCTTCTCGTCCAAGGCTTCCAACGCCCCGCGTTCCACGTCATCCGGCGCGCGGAACCGCTTGGCGGGCCGCACGAAGTCCTCGAAATAGCGCAGAGCGTAGCTCACCAGCCGGTCTAGCTCGGGATCGCTTTCGGCGGTGACGCCCGGCGCATAGCGCGAGATGAAGCCCCAGAGCGTCTTGGCGTCCGAGGCGTTGGAGGCCGAGACGAGGTTGAGCAGCAGCGCGAAGGGCACGGCGATGCCCTTCACCGGCGGCTCGCCATTGTGGATGTGGAACACCGGATTCTGCAGGCGGGACTTGGCGTCCTGCCGGTCGAAGGCGCTGGCGAAGGCGTAATAATCCTCCACCGCCTTGGGGATCACGTCGAAATGCAGACGCTTGGCGGCGCGCGGCTTGTTGAACATGTAGAGGCCGAGGCTTTCCGGCGAGGCGTAGGTCAGCCAGTCCTCGATCGACAGGCCGTTGCCCTTCGACTTGGAAATCTTCGCCCCTTCCGCGTCGAGGAAGAGTTCGTAGACGAAATGCTCCGGCGCCTCGCCCCCTAAGATCTCGCAGATCCGGTCGTAGACCCCGGCATTGGTCTGATGGTCCTTGCCGAACATTTCGAAATCGACGCCGAGCGCGGCCCACCGCATTCCGAAATCGGGCTTCCACTGCAGCTTCACCGCCCCGCCGGTCACCGGCAGCGTCGTCTCCGTTCCGTCCTCGTCGAGGAAGGTGACGGTGCCGGCCTTGGCGTCGACATGCTTCATGGGCACGTAGAGGACCCGGCCGGTCTTGGGCGAGATCGGCAGGAAGGGGCTGTAGGTCGCCTGACGCTCCGTCCCCAGCGTCGGCAGCATGACGCCCATGATGTCGTCGTAGCGCTCGGCCGCGCGCAAGAGCACCGTGTCGAAGCGACCCGAGCGATAATAGTCGGTCGCGCTGGCGAACTCGTATTCGAAGCCGAACGTGTCGAGGAAGCGGCAGAGCATGGCGTTGTTGTGCTCGGCGAAGCTCGCATACTCGCCACCGAACGGATTGGGCACGTCCGTCAACGGCTTCTGGAGATAGGGCTCGAGCGCGGCGCGATCGGGCACGTTCTCGGGGATCTTGCGCATCCCGTCCATGTCGTCGGAAAAGCAGATCAGCCGCGTCGGCACCTGGTCCTGCGTCAAGATGCGGAAGGCGTTGCGCACCATGGTGGTGCGCGCCACTTCGCCGAACGTGCCGATATGGGGCAGGCCCGAGGGGCCGTAGCCCGTCTCGAACAGAGCCTCGCCCTTGCCGGTCCGCTCCAGCCGCTTGACGATCTTGCGCGCTTCCTCGAAGGGCCAGGCATTGGAGGTCAGCGCCTCCGGGTGGATCGTGGCATCGTCATAAACGGAAGGCCGCGGCGCGTCGGACATTCGTTCGGTTTCCTTCATGCAAGGGGTGTAGCGCGCCTGGCGCGCGTCGCTTTGGGCCGGTCTATGGGTCGCGCGCGGCCCTTCGTCAACAAACTCGGGCGGTCAGAAGGCGCTGATCGGGAAGTAGCGCAGGAGAAGCTCCGACAGGCGCTTGTCGCGCACGATGCGCCCGATCGCATAGTCGAAGGCCGCCGCCAGCTGCGGATCGTCTCCGCGCACCGCAATCCCCAGCCCTTCCCCCAGGAACCGATCGGAAAGATAGGGGCCGCCGGCGAACTCGCAGCATTCCCCCGCCGCCTCGCTCGCCTGCCAGAAGGACAGGGCGACGCCGTCCCCGAACAGGGCTCGAACACGGTTGGAGCGCAGCGCTGCTTGCGCATCGGCGGGCGAATCGAAAGCGACGGCGCGCGCCTGCGGGAAAAAGGAGCGCAGCATCGCCTCGTGCGCGCTGCCGGCCACGACGCCGATCTCGGCGCCGGCCAGCCCCGTGCGCAGCGATTGCGAAAGGTCGGTCCCCCGCGCGACGAGAAAGCGGGCGGGAAAGCGCAGGAAGGGCTGCGTGAAGGCGAAGCGCGCGCGGTTCTCCGCCGTAATCGCCAGCCCGGCGACGACGGCGTCTCCCTCCCCGCTCTCCAAGGCGGAGGCGAGCTCGGCGAAGGGCCGCGCCTCGATCTGGCAGATCGCGGTGACATTCAGCTCCTCGCAGATCGCGCGGGCGAGATCGACATGGAAACCCGTCAGCCGGCCGCGCTGGTCGAGAAAGTTGAACGGGGGATAATCGACCGCCGTGAGGAAGCGAATCCGGGTCCGGGCGGAAAGGTCGGGCTCGGCCAGACGCTGCGCCTGATCGCGGAAGTTCGGGGTCTCGACGGACTGCTGGGCGCTCGCCGGCCCGACCAGAAGCAGCAACGCAACCGACAGGTTGCGTAGGCACGACAAGACGCCGGAGTTTCGCGCGGCGGTTGGTTTCCTCCTGCGCGTCATTTCGCAACCATGAAGCGTTGTCCTTCGAGAGGTGACGCGTGTCGGCTGTAACATCCGCCGGGTTGGATGAGAATGAAGCCGCAGCACAGGGATGGCCTTTGTATGGCGCGGCGGCCGGCTTCGGCAAGCCGGCGGGGCTGATCCTCGAACAAGGATCGGACGCGGCGCGGGCCGCTGTCGAGCAGCGCCTGCTTGACGCCTTTCTGCGCCATGCCGGTCTCGACCTCGCTCGTTTCCGCCTGATCCAGGCATCGGCGCGCCACAACGGATCGAGCCTCGACGAAGAGCTTGTGTCCCAGCGCGTCCTGACGGAAGAGGAACTGGCGAGCGCGTTCAGCCGAACGCTCGGCCTGCCCTACGAGGCGATCGAGCCCGGCATCACGATCCTGCGCAACGCGCGCGGGGAGTGGCAGTGCGGCCCGAGGCACCTGAAGGGCTGCGGCACCGGGTTCGAGGTGCTCTTCCATTTCAACCCGATGCTCGGCCGACTGGCGGAACTGGCGGAGGCGATCGAAGCGCTCGGCCCCCTTCGGGCGGCGCTGCGCATCGCCACGCGAAGCGACATCGCCCGCGCGCGGGCCGCCTTCACCGCGAAGGAGCGCTCGGATCGCGCGAGGCTCAGCTTAGCCGCCGACCATCATCGCCTGTCCGCGCGCGAGGTGATGACGCCGCCCCAGGCCGCGGTGCTGACGCTCACCGTCGTGCTGATTTTCTTCGCCTGGGCCAAGCTGACCTGGTTCTGGACGGGTGTTCACGCGCTTTGCAGCGTCTGCGCCATGGGGCTCACCAGCTTTCGCCTGGCCGTCCTGTCCGAAACCCCGCCCTTGGCGGAGACGGAGGCGCGAGCTGCCCCCCAATCGCACGCGCGGATGACCGACGAGGGCCTGCCGGTCTATTCCGTCCTGGTCGCGCTTCACCGCGAAGCGGCGATGGCGCCCTCCATCGTGGCGGCCATGGCCGCGCTCGACTGGCCCCGCTCCAAGCTCGAAGTCTTCTTCGTCTGCGAGGCGTCCGATCCCGAGACCGTCCATGCTGTGGAACGCGCGATCGGTGGCGAGCCGAACTTCTTCGTCATCGCGACCCCGCGCACCGATCCGCTGACCAAGCCCAAGGCGCTGAACTTCACCCTGCCGCTCGCGCGCGGCGAGTTCCTCGTTCTCTACGACGCGGAGGACCGCCCCGCCCCCAATCAGCTTCGGGCCGCTTTTTCCGCCTTTCGCGAGGGCTCGCCCGACCTCGCGTGCCTTCAAGCGCCGCTGGCTGTCCGCAATGCCGGCGACGGCTGGTTCGAAGCCATGTTCGCGATCGAATACGACGTCTTGTTCCGGGCCACCCTACCCTGGCTCGCGGCGTGCGATCTGCCGATCCCACTGGGCGGCACGTCCAACCATTTCCGGCGCGACGTGCTGATGAGTGTCGGCGGGTGGGACAGCCACAATGTCGCGGAAGATGCCGATCTCGGCATTCGTCTCGCTCGCATGGGATACCGGACCGGCGTCATCGCGGCTCCCACCTCGGAAACCGCGACGGGATGCTGGCGCGACTGGCGCAACCAGCGCACGCGCTGGATCAAGGGATGGATGCAGACCTGGTTCGTCCACATGCGCGACCCCATCCGGCTCCTGCGCGAGCTCGGCTGGCGCAACGTCCTGGCCTTTCAGATCGTCTTCGGCGGGATGGTGGCGTCCAGCCTCCTGCACGTCGTCTTCGGGCTGTCGCTGCTCAACGCGGGTCTCGCCTCGCTCGCGGGCGGCGACGATCCGCTCATAGGCCTCGGCGCTCTGGCGTTTCTGGATGTCGCCAATCTGGCGCTGGCCTATGCCAGCTTCATCGCCCTCGCGCGCCGGGTCACGCCAGTAGGGAGACGTCGCCATCTCACCCGGCTCTGGTCGCTCTGGGCCTACTGGTTCCTGGTCAGCGTCGCCGGCGTGCGGGCCGCGCTCCAGCTGATGCGCGCCCCGCATCGCTGGGAGAAGACCCCGCATGGCCCGAAGGCGATGCGGGTTTCGGCGCAGCCCCGCGCGCTTGTCGTTCAGTCGCCGTCGACGACCTCGGCGTGAGGCCGGTCGTCGCCGCGCGAGACCTCCTCGTGCCAGCCGCCTTCCCGGTCCTGATAGACGATGCCCTCGGTTTCGCCGGCCAGTTCCTGTCGGGCGGAGGCGTCGCGCGCAGCGGCGAGCGCGTCGTCATGCGAGCGAAAGGTCTCGGAAAAAACGTCGCCGACCTTGTAGGCCCAGCCGCCATCGTGTTCAACGACCTCGTAGCGGATGTTCGACATAGGGCTCGCTCCTCATTCTGCGTCTTCGCGACATAGGCATTGGGACGCTGTTCGCTTCGCGCAAAGCTAAATCACCCGTGCCGGAAGGCCAGCCCGCGCCGCTTGAATGAACGTTCAAGAATGCGCATCTCCAGACTGTGCCCTCGATCCGCTGTCTCTTGCCTGCGGATTTCGACAACGGGCTCCGCGTCAAGATCGCACGCGATCATTTTTAAGGTCACAAAACTCGCCATTCCATGGTAAGTTAAACGAAGAAGCGGGTAGTTGCGCTTCTTCCAGATCCAATTCAGGCCTTTGCAGGAGGTTTTGGCCCGCAGCATTGGGAACCTTCCTCCATGCCGCCGAGGGATACACAACTTTTGGTAGGAGCCAGATTGGGTCGCGGCCAATATAATTAGGACTTAGAATCCAGTTTGGCACAGTTAGAACATGTGTTCATTCGGACAAACGCGAGACGAAAGCATCGGACATGAAAGATCGCAGGCAGATCGGCGCCATCGCCTATTCCAATGATGCCGAAGCGGGCCTGCGCATCCTTCTGGTGACGTCGCGCGAGACAGGCCGCTGGGTCATCCCGAAGGGCTGGCCGATGAAGTCCAAGCTGCCGCATCAGGCGGCGGCGCAGGAGGCCTTCGAGGAAGCGGGCGTCGAAGGGTCGATCGCAAAGAAGGCGGCCGGCACCTACCGCTATCCCAAGACGTTGCGCAATGGCGACGTCGTGTCCTGCCGGGTCAAGGTCTATCCGATGGAAGTGAAGAAGCTCGCCTCGAAATGGCCCGAGGCGAGCGAGCGCAAGCGGCGCTGGTTCAGCACCGAGGACGCGGCCGCCGCCGTGGTGGAGCCGGATCTGGCCAAGATTTTCCTCTCGATCGGCCAGATCGTCAGCTAAGGCGGCTGGGCGCGATAACGGGCGAGCCTGTTTCGCGTCTAAAAGGTCACGGGGTCGTCGCTAACCGACGGCGCCGAGAACTCGCTGCGGATGAGTGGCGAGTTCGAAATCGGGGCCTCGCACCACGACTGCGAGCGTCAGCCCCGCCACCTCAGCGCTGTCGAGGGCCAGCGCCGTCGGCGCCGAAACAGCCGCGAGCAACTCGCAGCCCATCACCGCGGCCTTCTGCACGAGTTCGACGGACACGCGGCTGGTCATCACCAGGAACCCCTCGCCCGCCGCCACGCCTTCCAAAGCGAGCCAGCCGGCCACCTTATCGAGCGCGTTGTGGCGGCCGACATCCTCGCGCACCACCTGAATCGTGCCGTTCACCGCAGCGAAAGCCGCCGCATGCACCGCCCTCGTGGCGGCGCCGAGCACTTGGCGCGCGCCGAGATCGGCCACGGCCTTCACGATGGCTTCGGGCGCGACGCGCAGGCGATCGGCGAGATCCGGCAATTCCGGCCGCGTTTGCTCCAGGCTCTCGACGCCGCACAAGCCGCACCCCACCGGCCCCGTCATCAGCCGCCGGCGCGCGACATAGCGGGCCGCAAGGCTCGGCGCCAGCCAGAGCCGGCAGTCGTAGCCGCTGTCCGTTTCCTCGATCTCGAGCGTTTCGATGTCGCCGATGGTGCTGACGATCCGCTCGCTGAGCGCGAGGCCGATGGCGAACTCGCGCAGGTCGGCCGGCGTCGCCATCATCACCGCATGGGTCGACCCGTTGACCGAGAGGGCGACGGCCGTCTCGGCAGGCACGTTCCGCTCCTGCCTGACGAAACCACCATTGCGCCAGGCCAGAAGGGGGGCGGCTCGATAGGTCTCGACCAAGGCATGTCTCCCGAACGCAGAAGGAAGGACAAAGTGAGCTTTTCTCGATCTGAGTCGAGGGACACCAGGGCAATTCGACCGTGCTGGAGAGCGCCGAGAACAACAGGTCTGGCCCGTCTCCTGCAACACTCCCCTCGGAACCAGCTGCCTGCTCTTCGTCTACACGAAGCACACGCGGATTTGTTATCGACTTTCACGAGAAACTGAACGAAGAACCCGGCACGTCTCCTTCATCAAGGTTTGTCAAACCCGTGAGCGACTTTTTCTCAGCCGAACTGGCCGCCCTGTTCCAGGTTCTGTTCATCGATATCGTTCTGGCGGGCGACAATGCCGTGGTCGTGGGCCTTGCCGCAGCCGGCGTCGACCCGGCGATCCGCCGCAAGGTCATCTTTCTCGGCATCGCCGGCGCGGTGGTGCTGCGCATCCTCTTCGCGCTCGTCGCGGTGCAGCTTCTGGCGATCGTCGGCCTGACGTTGGCCGGCGGCATCCTTCTGCTCTGGGTCTGCTGGAAGATGTTCCGCGAAATCCGCGAGAGCGACAGCGCCGACGAGGAAGCGGCCAGAATCGCGGCGGAAGGCAAGAAGCACAAGACCTTCGGCCAGGCGCTGTTCCAGATCATCATCGCCGACGTGTCCATGTCGCTCGACAACGTGCTGGCGGTGGCCGGCGCGGCGCGAGACCACCTCACGGTTCTAGTGATCGGTCTCCTGATCTCAGTCGTGCTCATGGGCGCGGCCGCCACATTGATCGCCAATCTCCTGCATAAGTACCGCTGGATCGCCTGGGTGGGCCTTGCCGTCATCTTCTTCGTGGCGCTTCGCATGATCTACCACGGGTGGGACGACGTGGCCTGCCATGTCCAGACGCTGTCGAGCTACTGCTCGGGCATCGCCGTTGAAGGAGCCGCCCATTGACCTCGGGATCGACCGAAAACCTGACGCAGCTTGGCCGGGACACGCGCCCGGCCGCCAGCCCCGAGGAAGCCGTTCTGGAAACGGTCCCCTTCGCGCGGCGCACCGACCCCGGTGCGGTGGTGCGTTTTACCTGCCCCGAATTCACCTCGCTCTGCCCGGTGACGGGCCAGCCGGACTTCGCCCATATCGTCATCGACTACGTGCCGAATGAGCGACTGGTGGAATCCAAGTCGCTGAAGCTGTTTCTGACGAGCTTCCGCAACCACGGCGCCTTTCACGAGGATTGCACGGTGATGATCGCGCAACGCATCGTGGAGGCGACGCGCCCGCTCTGGCTGCGCATCGGCGGCTACTGGTATCCGCGCGGCGGCATTCCGATCGACGTGTTCTGGCAGACGGGTGCACCCCCTGCCGGCGTATTCCTGCCCGACCAGGGCGCCCCGACCTATCGCGGGCGCGGCTGATCGAACACAGCGTCCCGGTTGATCGCGACCCCGGCTCGGCCTAATGCCGATGCCAGAAAAGGGGAAAGCCTCATGCAACTGGACCGAATCGAAGACGCCATCGAGGCCATCGCGGCGGGCGAGCTCGTCGTGGTGGTCGACGACACCGACCGGGAGAACGAGGGCGATCTGATCATGGCCGCCGGCAAGGCGACGCCGGAGAAGATGGCCTTCATGATCCGCCACACGAGCGGCATTCTCTGCGTGCCGATGACGGGCGAGCGCGCGGTGCAGTTGAACCTGCCGCCCATGGTCGCCAACAATCTCGACCCGATGCGCACGGCCTTCACCGTTTCGGTGGACTACAAGGTCGGCATGACCACGGGCATCTCGGCCGAGGAGCGCGCCAACACCGCGCGCGCCCTCGTCAACGACAATGCGATGGGCGCCGACTTCATCCGTCCGGGCCATATGTTCCCGCTGATCGCCCGAGAAGGCGGCGTCCTGACGCGCTCCGGCCACACGGAAGCGGGCGTCGATCTCGCCAAGCTGGCGGGCCTCGCCCCGGCCGGTATCCTTGCCGAGATCGTCAACGACGATGGGACCGTGAAGCGCCTGCCCGAACTCCTGGTGTTCGCCAAGGAGCATGGCCTGCGCATCATCTCGATCGAGGACCTCATCTCCTATCGCATCCGCCGCGAAAGCTTCGTCAAGAGCGTGCGCGACGAGGACATGACGATCGGCGGACTCAAGGGCCGCGTGAAGATCTACCAGACGCCTTTCGACCCCATTCAGCATGTCGCGGTTGTGTTCGGGAACGTGCGCGGCTCGCGCAACGTGCCGACGCGCATCCACCGCGAGCAGCCGGTGGTCGATCTGTTCGGCCGCGCCTCGGGCGGCAAGCCTTGGGTGGACGCCGCGCTGGCGCCGATCCGCAAGGCGGGGAGCGGCATTCTCATGCTGCTTCGCACGGCCAATGTGGACGAGTTCGAGACGGAGGCGCAGGCACGCATCGAGCCGAATGCGGCGGGTGTCGCCGATGGCGAGAAACACGCCAGCGCCCGCGCCCGCTCGCAGCGCTGGCGCGAGGTGGGCGTCGGCGCGCAGATCCTGCGCGATCTCGGCGTCGATTCGATCGCGGTGATGTCGACCACTGAGCGCGACTATGTCGGTCTCACCGGCTTTGGGATCGAGATCGGCGACACCATCCTGCTGGAAGACTGAGCGCCAGCCGCTCGCGAGCACGCGCTCGCTTATCGCCCGGCTGATGGGTAGCGGCCCTTCGCACCGTTTCACCCTCAGCTCGGATGATCAGTTCTCGGGAGGGTCTGACACGCCCCTTCCCCGCTAAGCCCAAATGTGAAACGCCGTCCGGTCCCTCGACAATCGCTCGAAGGGACCGGACGGCGTTTTGCATTGAACGGTGGCCATCATTTCAGATGGGCCAGGACAGGCCGACCCGATCCTGCGAAAGGGCTTGAACGCAAAAAGGCCCGGCTTGCGCCGGGCCTCCTCGTTTCGGATCGGCTGAGCCGATTAGAAGTCGCGCTGGAAGCGGAGGAAACCGGCCACCTGGTCGGTGTCGCCGATCGGGCCGCCGAAGTCGACGTTCTTGTAGGACACTTCGCCGAGCGTGGCGAAGTTGTTCGTGATCTGGTAGCCGACGTTGGCAACCGCAGCGTAGTAGTCGCCGCGAGAATTGATGAAGGCCGGAGCGCCGTTGACGGCAACCAGGAAGCGCGTGTCGAAGGTCTCGCCGTACTGACCGGAGACCGCGATACCGAGCTTGCCGAAAGCCTGAGCGTAGCCCGCACCAGCGGCCCACTCGAGGAAGATCGGCAGCGAGCCCGGGGTCGGGTTCAGGATGTTCGGGTTGTTCGGCGAGAAGGAGTTGACCGAACCGAGGCCGGAGATCGACGCGTAGACGGTGGGGTCGAAGGCATAGTGACCTTCGATCTTCAGCTGCGAGTCAGCCGCGATCAGGTTCTTCAGCAGCACGCCGCCCTTCAGAGCGAAGGCGTCGTTGTTGCCGTTCTGCAGGCGGGTCGGGAAGTTGCCCGACAGCGTAACCGGCGAGAACGACGCGCCGTTGATCTGCTGAGCCGCGAAGGACGAGTAAGCGTTCGCGACGTCTTCAGCGTTGAAGGTCTCGTCGTAGACGGCCGAGAGGTAAGCACCACCCCAAGCGCCGGAATAGACCAGCTTGGCATGAACGTCCGGAACAGCGTCGCCCGTCGCGTCGTCTTCGAGGCCGATCGTGGCCGAGAAGCCGTTGGCGGCGAAGGTGTAGTTGATCTGGTTGGTGTTGAAGTCGCCGACCACGAGATCCGTGTCGGTGAGCAGGCCGTCCTCGAGACCGCCGATGCCCGACGACCACATCGTGTCGCGGTAACCGACCAGCAGGCCGCCGAGCTGGATGTAGGCCTGATCCATCGCGTAGTTCGCGTTGGTGGCGCCCTGGTTGTTGGTGGCCTGGACGCGGGCGAAAGCGCGCAGCGTGCCGAGCTCGGTCTCTTCGCGGGCGTCGAAGTTCAGACGGGCGCGAACCGAGCTGCCGACCTGGTAGTCGTCGCCTTCGAGGTTCACGGCCGGGTCACCGGCGACGTTCACCTGGAAGCGGACGTAACCACCGACGCTGAGGCAGGTCTCGGTGCCGGGGATGTAGTAGAAGCCCTTGCCGTAGACGTCGCAAACGCGGACGTAGTCGACCGGCTCGGGCTCGGCGACGACGACGGCGTCGGCCGCACGAGCGCCGGTGACGGCAACGAGGGCTGCAGCGGAGCCGAGAAGAAGACTCTTGATGTTCATGTCCTGACCTCCAGTCAAGTTATGGATAGGGTTGGGCCTTGTATCGAAGGACAGCCTTCCCTGCCCCATACCCTCAGAAATCCCGGGTCGTCCCCCGCTCTTTCTCGTCTTAGAATATTCACAGTCACGGCATGCGCAATTGCAGAAAGGACACACTGAGGCTGGGGTGACACGTCTTCGCCAGGCTTGTGGCCGGAGAGACACGCATTGCAGGATGGTAAGGGGCCGCCGGAAACGGGCGAAACCGCCTTCGAGCCGCCGAACAGGATCGTCGTCGCCTCCTCTCAACAGCCTGTTTTCGATGTTGTTTCGCCCGATTCCGATCGCGCGTGATGGCCATCATCAGGCGATGCAAAGGCAGTTCGCCTCCTTTCCGCGCCATCGAGACGGGCCGGGCCGAAGCGCCCCGCCATCTCCGCCCGAACGTCAGTTCGAGGTCAGTTTCGAAGCCGGCGGACCCTCGCGAGGTCGATCGCGGCACTCGAATCAAGCCGGAGCGTCTGCCTAGCGGCCTTTCCCCCGGCATCGGTCAGTCGATCACACGGTGACTTTTCCAATCGAGGCGACAGGCTTTAAGACGGAAGAGGCGACAGGCTTTAAGATGGAACAAAAGACGAAGCCGGCGGGTCGCCCGCGCAACGGTCCCCTCCTTATTTAGAAGAGGCGCATCGCCCATGCCGTTCACTGCCCGCACCCTGGCTCTTCCAGCTAGCGTTCCCTTCGTGGGCCCCGAGGCGCTGGAACGGCGGCTGGGGTTTCACTTCCGGGCGCGGCTCGGCGCCAATGAAAGCGTGTTCGGCCCCTCCCCGCGCGTCCTGGAGGCCATGGCCGATGCGGCGCGGGATAGCTGGGCCTATGGCGACCCCGAGCATCACGGGTTGCGCGCTGCGCTAGCCGCGCATCACGGTCTGGATCCGAACTGCTTCGTGACGGGTGAGGGAATCGACGGGCTGTTCGGCCTTCTGGCGCAGCTGACGCTCGACCCCGGCGACACGGTGGTTACTTCGCTGGGGGCGTATCCCACCTTCAACTATCATGTGAACGGCCATGGCGGCGTTCTGGACTTCGTGCCTTATCGCGACGACCGGGAGGATGCGGAGGCACTGGCTGCCCGCATGGCCGAGGTCCGTCCGAAGCTCGCCTATTTCGCCAATCCGGACAATCCGACCGGGAGCTGGCTGGAGGCGGAGGCTGTGGAACGGCTGATGGACGCGGTTCCCGAGGGAACGCTTCTGGTGCTGGACGAAGCCTATAGCGACCTGGCCCCAGCCAGCGCGCTGCCGCCGCTTGAGCCTTTGCGGCCGAACGTCCTGCGCTTTCGCACCTTTTCCAAGGCCTATGGCATGGCGGGTGTGCGCGTTGCCTATGCGATCGGCGCGCCGGAGACCGTGGCGCAGTTCGACAAGGTGCGCAATCATTTCGGCCTGTCGCGGATGGCGCAGGCGGGCGCCGTCGCGGCCCTCGAAGATCAGGCTTATCTTAGAGAGACGGTCGCGAGGATCGAGCGCGCGCGCGATCGCCTTGGCGCGATCGCCGTCGAGGCGGGGCTGCACCCCCTGCCTTCGGCGACGAATTTCGTCGCGATCGATTGCGGCCGGGACGGCGCCTATGCGCGCCGGGTTCTGGAAGCCATCCTGAGCGAGCGCGTCTTCATCCGCATGCCCGGCGTCGCGCCGCTGGATCGGCTGATCCGTGTGACGGTCGGGCGGGACGAGGAGCTCGATCTCTTCGCCCAGGCGCTGCGGATCGCGCTGGAGAGAGCTTGATCCGGACCCTTGAGCGGCAAAGGCGCGGCGTCAGTTGCGGGCGAGCCATTCGCGGGCGAGCCGCTGGGCCCGGGCGACCTGAACCCGCGTCATGCCGCCGGCGAGGTCCTGCCGGTGGAAAGCGGCGTCTTCCACGCCCATGCGGTCGGCGAGGTTGAAGTACATGTGGGCCGAGACGATCTGCGCGGGGTCGGCCGCCAGACGAAGGCCCATGGCGAAGAGCGTATCGCCCAGCGGCATGGCCGTGCCGAGCGCGGTGCCGAAATCTGCGTCCTGAAGTTCGAAACGTGCCATGTCCTGGTTTCCTTTTGCTGGCCTCGTCGGCCGATCATGCAAGCAGGATGGCAGCGGCAACTGAACGGGTCTCTAAAAGACTTGGATAATTCGAACTAAAAGCCGTTGCAGGAAATCGAAAACCTTAACCGACCTCCAAACCTAAGGAATGCGAAGCAGCAGGCGGATCGCGTTGCGCATCGCCCCTTCGACGGCGAAGCCGTTCATCTTCCGCTTGCATGGCGGCGAAAGGTGCATAGCCTGTCCCAAGGCGCGTCAGACGCCGTGTTTGGGAGGATATGATGAAAAAGACCTTGCCGCTGTTGCTGCTTGCAGCGGGCCTTCTGTTTCCCGCCTTGGCGCAGGCCGACCCGATCGAGGGGCGCTGGAAGATGCCGTCGGGCAACGACGCGACGATCGCCCCCTGCTCGGGCGGCTTTTGCCTCACCTATGTCAACGGCCCGTTCAAGGGCAAGCAGTTCGGCCGCATGACCCCCTCGGGCACGGGAACCTACGAGGGCACGGTCACCGACTACACGCGCAACGGCCGCGAGTTCACGGGCAAGGGCAAACTTTCCGGCGACACGCTCTCGGTTTCGGGCTGCGTGCTGGGCGGGCTGATCTGCCGCTCGCAGGAACTGAAGCGCGTCTGACGCATCTGGGCTGACCAGCCCAATAGGGCGACCACGGCGGCGGCCGGGCAGTTTTGCGGCCGCCGTCAGGCACGAATCAGGCAAAATTGCGCCTTGAAGCTTTAATGACAGATTCGCGATCAATAGACGAATATTTGCGTTGCTAATGGTGCCTTAGCTTGTGATGCAAAGCTACAACGCGGAAGGATGAGCAGCTGTTGCGAAGCTGACTTCCGCCGAAATGACTCTTCTCTGAAGAAACGTTCATGTTAAACGCCTCCCAGAGGGCCTCGCCGCTGCCGCAGGCTTTCGCCAACGAACCGAACGAGCTCGCTAGAAGCTCGATCCGAATGTTGACTGGAGAAAAGAACATGAACATCAAGAGCCTTCTTCTTGGCTCCGCTGCGGCCCTCGTGGCAGTCACTGGCGCTCGTGCGGCCGACGCCGTCGTCGTCGCCGAGCCCGAGCCGGTCGACTACGTCCGCGTTTGCGACGTCTACGGCAAGGGCTTCTACTACATCCCCGGCACCGAGACCTGCCTCAGCATCAACGGCTATGTCCGCTTCCAGGTGAACGTCGCCGGTGACCCGGCTCGCAACCTCGAAGGCGACGACTATCAGGTCGGCTCGCGCGTCCGCGCCCGTCTGAACTTCGACGCCCGCGAAGAGACCGAGCTCGGCACGCTGCGCGCTTTCGCCCGCGTCCAGGCCACCAACGCCCAGGGCGGCTCCAACGCGAACTACGCGATGGACCAGGCCTACATCCAGCTCGGCGGCCTGCTCATGGGTTACCGCGACTCGCTCTGGACGTCGGGCGTCGGCGGTCTCGAGGACGGCCTGCTCACCGACACGGACCTCGTGGTCGGCGACTTCAACACCAACCAGATCAACTACACCTTCGCCGCCAACGGCTTCTCGGCCACGATCGGCCTCGAAGACGACGCGACGGGCGACGTTGTTCCGGACGTCCATGCCAAGCTGGTCTACTCCGGCGCCTGGGGTGGTGCTTACCTCTCCGCCGTCTACGACGAGACCTTCAACGCTGAAGACGTCGCGGCTTCCTACGCTTCGTTCTCGAACCAGCGCCTGAACGGCATCAGCGTCGCTCCGGTGACGCTCGCCGGCGTGATCCCGACCCGTCTGCAGGACGGCAACAACGACGCCTTCGCTCTGAAGGGCGGCGTGCTGCTCAAGAACCTGATCGCGGCTGACTCGCAGCTGAAGATCGAAGGTCACTATGCCTTCGACCCCACCGTCTACGCGTCGATCGCCGGTCTCGGCACGGTCAACTCGCTGTCGGCCAACAACCCGAACATCGTGAACCCGACCCCGGGCGCTCTGCCGATCTATCTCGAGTGGGCCGCTGGTGCGGGTTACGCTCAGAAGTTCGGCAAGTTCGGCGTCGCGGTCTCCGGCCAGTACGGCGAGACGTTCGACACGCGCTTCATCGCGATCGTGAACAACAGCCCGGCTCTGATCAACCTGCGGGGCGAGTACTGGGCGGCCGTCGCCAACGTCGGCTACCAGATCACGAACAACTTCGCCACGCTCGGCGAAGTGTCCTACAAGAACGTCGACTTCGGCGGCCCGGTGGGCGAGACCGACCAGTTCGCCGGCTTCCTGCGCTTCCAGCGCAACTTCTAATCCAAAGTTCCTGCGGGCTTCGGTCCGCAGGTTTTCTCGTCGGTTCGCCGACACATGACCTGCCCTCCAGCAAGTCAAATCCCGGCTGGCGGCGTTTCGTCCACCCGTCGGCCAATGCATGGGGCCGTTCCGCTTCTCGCGGAACGGCTTTTCGCTTTCCTACGGCGTGTCGCTAGGAGATGTGGCCAAGGGCCGCCCCGTCAGCGTTTGCCTTGTGGACGCACCGATCTTGAATCCGGGCTGATGGCGCGCATGTGAGACCCCGTTCGACTCGGGAGTTCCCATGCTGCATCCCCACCTTCTCGCTTCGCTGGCCCTCCTTGCCGGAACCGGCACGGCATTCGCGGAACCCATTCTGGGGACTTGGCGCCTGTCGAACGGCGAGACCGTCACCTATTCCCGCTGCGGATCGAGCTTCTGCTCGCGCGTGGAAACGGGACGCTACAAGGGGAAGTCGGTCGGGCAGATGGGCGGGGCGGCGCCGACCTATACCGGCACGGTGATCGACCCGCGCGACGGCAAGAGCTACGAGGGCAGCGCGGAGGTGACGGGTAATAGCCTCGTGCTGACAGGCTGCGTCGCGCGCATCTTCTGCCGGTCGCAGACTTGGAGCCGCCAGGGCGGCTAGAGAATTTCCCGGCAAAGCGGACAGGTTTTCCCGGCGGACAATGCCGGAAGAAGATTCATTGAAGCCTGTTCGGCGAATCCGAATCAGCGGGCAGGCTCCAAGCGTAAGCAGCGCTGTCTCCGCGCGACGCGTGTCACGGCGACGGCAAGCCAACCTCTCGCGAAAGCTTGAGCCCCGCTTTTGCGCGGCTCAAGCTGTTGGATTGCTCAGCGGGCCTTTTGGCCGAACAGGACGCTCTGGGCGTTCTTATCGGCGGCCAAGTTCAGCTTTTCGCGCTCCGCCTTGCCGACGGCGAGACCACGCTCCACCGCAGGCCGCGCCTTCATGCGCTCGAACCAAGCCTTTAGATCGGGAAAGTCCTCGAGCGACTGGCCCTGATTTTCGTGCGGCACGATCCAGCCGATCGAGGCCATGTCGGCGATCGAATAGTCGCCGGCCAGGAAGTCGCGGCCTGCGAGGCGCTTGTTCATCACGCCGTAAAGCCGGTTCACCTCGTTCGTATAGCGGTCGATACCGTAGGCGATCTTCTCCGGCGCATATTGGCGGAAGTGGTGCGCCTGACCCGCCATGGGCCCGAGCCCGCCGACCTGCCAGAACAGCCATTCCTCCACCGCGACGCGCGCCCGCTCGTCGCTGGGATAGAAGCGCCCGAACTTGCGTCCGAGATATTGGAGGATGGCGCCCGATTCGAAGACCGAGATCGGCTCGCCGCCCGGGCCTTCCGGGTCCACGATGGCCGGCATCCGGTTGTTGGGCGCGATCGCCAGGAACTCCGGCTTGAACTGGTCGCCCGCCCCAATGTTCACGAGCTTCAGCTCGTAGGGCACGCCGAGCTCCTCCAGCATGATCGAGATCTTCCAGCCGTTGGGGGTCGGCCAATAGTGAAGTTCGATCGGCTTGGTCTGCTGTGTCATGACACGAAGGCTCCATGATGGCTTCGCCTTCAATCTAGGGGGCGCTTTCCTAGGCAACAGGTCTGCCGGTCCGGCTGTGGCCCGTAGAGATTTTCTGAACGAAAGCATAACCGCCCGGCCAGTCCGGGTTCAGCTTCATGAGGCAGACTTCGACACCCGACCCGATGGAGACTTCGATGCCGCTTCGCCTCGCCATCCTCTGCAGCCTCTTCGCGCTGTTTGCCTTCGGCTTTTCGGAACTGGTGGAGTCGAAGCAGCATGTCCCCGGCATCGGCGTGGCGAGCGCGGGATGCCTCGACCGCGGCGTGGTCTGCCTCAAGCCGGCGGCGGACTGATCTAGTCCCGGCGGAAGCGGCAGATTTCCCCGGCGCGCCGCATTCCCGCGCGAGGCCGCCTCTTGTATGAGGGGCCATGACCGAACCATTCGCGAGTTCGCCCGTGCCGCATTTCGTCTCCCCCGCCTTGCCGGACGCCCGCAGCTTCACCAATGCCGAGGAGGCGGTGGCGGAACTCGCTCGTCTCTACGCGCGATCGGTCGAGTTTCTATGCCAGCGCTTCGACGAGGTGCTGACCTCGGGCGACACGTCGCGCCGGTTTCGCGCCTTCTATCCCGAAGTGTCGATCCAGACCTCCGGCCATGCGCGGGTCGATTCGCGTCTGTCCTTCGGCTTCGTGCCCGGCCCCGGCACCTATGCGACGACGGTGACGCGGCCCGATCTCTTCGACCATTACCTGACCGAGCAGCTCGAGCAGCTCCTGAAGAACCACGGCCAGCCGATTCTGGTCGGCCCGTCGCGCACGCCCATCCCGCTGCATTTCGCCCTGCCCGAAGGCACCTATGTCGACGGCACGCTGGCGGAAAAGCTGGACAAGCCGCTGCGCGACATTTTCGACGTGCCGGATCTGGCCGCGACCGACGATCGCATCGTCAACGGCAATTTCGAGCCGCAGCCGGGCGAGGCCATGCCGCTCGCCCCCTTCACCGCGCAGCGCGTCGACTATTCGCTGATGCGCCTTGCCCATTACACCGCGACGAGCCCGCGTCATTTCCAGAACTTCGTCCTGTTCACGAACTACCAGTTCTATGTCGACGAGTTCTGCGTCATGGCGCGGCGGCTGATGGACGAGGGTGGGCGGGGCTATGACAGTTTCGTCGAGCCCGGCAACATCCTGACCCGCGCCGGCGCCTCGGAGCCGGAAAGCGGCGTTGCCCCGGTTCGCATGCCGCAAATGCCGGCCTACCATCTGACGCGGCCGGACGGCAGCGGCATCACCATGGTCAATATCGGCGTGGGACCGAGCAACGCCAAGACGATCACCGACCACGTGGCCGTGCTGCGCCCGCATGCCTGGCTGATGCTGGGGCACTGCGCCGGCCTTCGCAACACGCAGGCGCTGGGCGACTACGTGCTCGCCCATGCCTATGTGCGCGAGGACCACGTGCTCGACGCCGACCTGCCGGTCTGGGTGCCGATCCCGCCGCTGGCCGAAGTGCAGGTGGCGCTGGAGCAGGCCGTGGCCGACGTCACGGGCCTGTCCGGCTACGATCTCAAGCGCATCATGCGCACGGGAACGGTCGCGACGATCGACAATCGGAACTGGGAGCTGCGCGACCAGACGGAGCCGGTGCAGCGCCTGTCTCAGTCCCGCGCCATCGCGCTCGACATGGAATCGGCCACGATCGCCGCCAACGGCTATCGCTTCCGCGTGCCCTACGGCACGCTTCTCTGCGTCTCCGACAAGCCGCTGCATGGCGAGCTGAAGCTGCCCGGCATGGCGACCGAGTTCTACAAGCGGCAGGTTTCGCAGCATCTCGAGATCGGCATCCGCACCATGCAGAGCCTTGCCGACATGCCGCACGAGAAGCTGCATTCGCGAAAGCTCCGGTCCTTCTTCGAGACGGCGTTCCAGTAGCCCCATGCAGGACTCGGTCGTCTTGAAGGGGCTGCTCGCCATAGCGGCGCTGGCCTGCGGCCTCGCCCTTGCCGCCGGCTTCTTCGGGGCCGAGGCCCATCCGTTCGACAGCGCCAGCCATTTCCGGTTTCAGCTGGCGCTCGTGCTCCTCGTCCTCGCGCTTCTGGCGCTGGGTCTGCGCGCCTGGGGCACGCTCGCCGTCTCGCTCGGCTTCGCCGCGCTGGGTCTCGCCTTCAGCCTGCCCTGGCTCCTGCCGCGCGAGGCGCGGCCGCCGGCCGCCGGGCAGCCGGGCTACACCTTGCTTCAGATGAACCTTCTCTACGATGCACCGGATAAGGCCGAAGCCCTGCGGCGCATCGGCGAGGCCCGGCCCGATATCGTGACCGTGCAAGAGGTCACCTACGAGTGGCAGGATCTGTTCCAGAACCTGTCCGAGAGCTACCCCTTCCAGACCTATTGCGGGCTGGAGAACGAGCGGGACGGCGTCGCCATCCTGTCGCGCCGCCCCTTCGTGGGCGACGCCCTGTGCCAAGCTCGAAACGGACGCGTGACCCAGCTCGTGGACCTCAACGGCCGCACGCTCGCCGTCACCTCGCTGCATCTCGACTGGCCCTGGCCGAAACATCATTGGAAGCAGATCGACGACATGGGCGCCAGCCTCCGGCGCGACGGCGGCCCCTCGCTCCTCGGCGGCGACTTCAACGCCGCGCCCTGGAGCGCGGCGGTGCGCGCGGTGGCGGACGCGGGCGGCTGGCGGATCGTGCGCGGCATCGGTCCAAGCTGGCTGACGGTCCGCTTCAGCCAGATCTGGCCGCGCTGGCTCGGCCTGCCGATCGACCAGCTTCTGGTCTCGCCCGAGGTCCTCGTGGATCAGGTCGAGACGCTGGCACGCACGAGTTCGGACCACCTGCCCGTTCTCCTGCGCTTCTCGCTCCTGCCCGCGCCCCCCGCGCCGACGCAGAGCGTCGCCGAGCCCGCCACTGCCGCCTTCGAGGACCCGGACACGAAGCCGGCGGCGGGCGGCGCTTGAGGTTTCGAGCGCCGCGTCGTTCGGCACCCGATCGTTTATGAAACTTACGTCATGACAGAGACGTAACGGGATCGAGCCCCGCTGGCCTGCCATGATTCGACTCTTCCTGAGGATCAGAGTCGATGTTCGTTTCCTTCTTTCCCCGCCCCCGCCTATTCTTCCCCTCCGTCGCGCTCTGGACGGCGCTCTGCGTCCTGGTCTGGTATGTCGCCGGCCGGCGTTTCGGCGCGCATCTCGGCTTCGGCGGCACAGGGGCGGAAATCGGCATCGCGAGCTTCTGGTCGCCCGCCTCGCTCTGGTTCGACCTCTATTTCGCTGCAGCTGTATCGATCTTCGCCAGCCTCTGGCATCGATTCTCGCCGCACCGCTGGGAGCGCTGGTCGATCCTCGGCTCGGCGCTGATCCTGTTTCTCACCTATTTCCAAGTAGAGGTCTCGGTCGCCGTCAACACATGGTACGGGCCGTTCTACGACCTGATCCAGGCCGCGCTTTCGCATGAGCGATCGGTCACGCCGGGGGACATCTATCGTAGCTTCCTGACATTCGCCGGGCTGGCGCTGGTGGCCGTCACCGTCGGCGTCATCTCCAGCTTCATCGTCAGCCATTACGTGTTCCGTTGGCGACAGGCGATGAACGAGTTCTACATGGCCCATTGGCACCGGCTGCGCGGCGTCGAGGGCGCCTCGCAGCGCATTCAGGAAGACACGATGCGCTTTTCCACGACGGTGGAAGCGCTCGGCGTCAACCTGATCCAAGCGGTGCTGACACTCATCGCCTTCCTGCCGATCCTGATCGGCCTGTCCTCGGCCGTGCGCATATTGCCAATCGTGGGCGAGGTGCCGCATGCGTTGGTCGCTTCGGCACTTCTCTGGTCGGTCTTCGGCACCGGCTTGCTGGCGCTGGTCGGTATCCGCCTGCCCGGCCTGGAATTCGCAAACCAGAAGGTCGAGGCGGCCTATCGCAAGGAGCTGGTGATCGGCGAGGATCGAGCCGACCGCGCCCAGCCGCCGACCGTCGCGATGCTCTTCGCCGATGTCAGGCGCAGCTATTTCCGCCTTTACTTCAACTATCTCTACTTCAACGTCGCCCGCATCGTTTACCTGCAGGTCGACGTGATCGTGCCCTATCTCATTCTGGCGCCGACCATCGCGGCGGGCGCCATCACGCTCGGCGTCATGAACCAGATCCTCAACGCCTTCGAGCAGGTGCGCAGCTCGTTCCAATACCTCGTGACGAGCTGGACGACGATCGTAGAGCTTCTATCGATCTTCAAGCGCCTGCGCACCTTCGAGGCCGTGATCGGGGAGGTCGACATAATGCCCGTCCCCGCCCCTGCGCTGCGGGCCGCCCGATAAGGGAAGGCGGCCCTGCCGGCGTTCGGCCTACATCGTGCCGTAGACCGGTCCTTCGCCGCCCTGCGGCGGAACCCAGGTGATATTGCCGTTCGGGTCCTTGATATCGCAGGTCTTGCAGTGGACGCAGTTCTGCGCGTTGATGACGTAGCGCGGATCGGCCGGGTTGGTCTCGTCCCATTCGTAGACGGCGGCCGGGCAGTAGCGCTGCGACAGGCCGGCGTAGCGATCGTGCTCGGAGCTCTTCTGCAACGCCATGTCCTTCACCCGCAGATGGACCGGCTGGTCCTCCTCGTGATTGGTGTTGGACAGGAAGACCGAGGAGGTCTTATCGAAGGTCAGCACCCCGTCGGGCTTGGGATAGCGGATCGGCTGGTGCTGGTCCGCCGGCTCGGTGGATTCTGCGTCGGTCTTGCCGTGAGGCATCGTGCCGAAGACGGAGAAGCCCACGAGCTGGTTCATCCACATGTCCAGCCCGCCCAGAGCCACGCCCAGCGCCGTGCCGAAACGCGACCAGAGCGGCTTGACGTTGCGCACGGCATAAAGATCCGTGCCGATGGGCGAGGCGCGCCAGCCGTTCTCATAGGATTTCAGGAGATCGCCCGAGCGCCCCTCGGCGATCGCCGCAACGGCGGCTTCGGCCGCCTGCATGCCGGACGAGATCGCGTTGTGAACGCCCTTGATGCGCGGCACGTTGACGAAGCCGGCCGAGCAGCCGATCAGCGCGCCGCCGGGGAAGACCAGGGTCGGCACCGACTGGTAGCCCCCTTCCGTGATCGCCCGCGCGCCGTAGGAGAGGCGCTTGCCGCCTTCCAGAAGCGCGGCGATGTCAGGATGCGTCTTGAAGCGCTGGAACTCCTCGAACGGGTTGAGATAGGGGTTCTTGTAGTTCAGGTGCGTGACGAAGCCGACATAGACCTGATTGTTTTCAAGATGATACAGGAACGAGCCGCCGCCGGTGGCCAGATCCAGCGGCCAGCCGAAGGAATGCTGGATCAGCCCCGGCTTGGCCTTGGCCGGGTCGATCTGCCAGAGTTCCTTGATGCCGATGCCGAATTTCTGCGGCTCGCGGTTCACGTCGAGCCCGTGATGGCGGATCAGCTGCTTGGCTAGCGAGCCGCGCACGCCCTCGCCGATCAGCACGTATTTGCCCATGAGCGCCATGCCGCGCTGGAAGTTCGGCCCCGGCTCGCCCGAGCGCTCGATCCCCATGTCGCCGGTGGCGACGCCGATCACCCGGTCCGTGTCATCTGTCAAAAGCTCGGTGGCGGCGAAGCCGGGATAGATCTCGACGCCGAGCGCTTCGGCCTTCTCGGCCATCCACTTGCAGACCAAGCCGAGCGAGACGACGAAGTTGCCGTGGTTGCCCATGAGCTTGGGCATGAAGGCGTTGGGCAGGCGCACCGCGCCGTGCGAGCCGTAGAAGTAGAACCGGTCCTCGGTCACGGGCTGGCGGATCGGCGTCTCCTCGCTGCGCCACTCAGGCAGGAGCTTGTCGAGCGACGACGGGTCGAGCACGCAGCCGGACAGGATATGGGCGCCGACCTCCGAACCCTTTTCCAGCACCACGACGGACAGATCCGGATTGACCTGCTTCAGCCGGATCGCCGCTGCAAGGCCCGCGGGGCCAGCGCCCACGACGACCACGTCGAACTCCATCGATTCCCGCTCGGGGAGCTCCCGCTCCGGGCTGGCTTCGCTCGCCATGGCTGTTTCCTCCACGCCGTTTTCCATTTTCTCGAACGCTTCTAACGGAATCTTCAGGTGAATGTCTTCCCGATGAAGCGAGCGAAACGGGTTTATGACGCTTTTCCCAAAGCAGGCGATGCCGGTTCCCGTGCCGGAGCCGATCCGGTAAGACGAGGCGTATGACGAGGGCTGAGCCAGAAGCGGACGGACGGATGGGCGAGGCGCTGAGCGCGCTGCTCGACTGGTACGCGCGCGCCGGCATCTCCACCTTCGCCCGCGAGGCGCCACGCGATCGATTCGCGGAGACCGAGGCCGAGACCGAACGGCGACGCGCCGGGCGCCCGGCAGCGGGCGGCCCGGCTCCTGCCGCGACGCAAGGGGCCGCGCCACTCGCTGCCCCGGCCGACCGGCGCCCCGCTCCGCTGCCCCCTCGCCCGGCCGCGCCCGCCATTGCGCTGCGCTCCGACGAGGCGCTGGCGGCCGAGGCGCGCGAGCAGGCGGCCAAGGCCGGGAGCCTCGCCGAGCTTCAGACGCTGCTGGCCGAGTTCACCGGCTGCGGGTTGAAGGCGACGGCCAAGAATCTCGTGTTCGGAAACGGCTCGGAAACGGCCGATCTGATGCTGGTGGGCGAAGCGCCGGGGCGCGACGAGGATCTGGCGGGCGAGCCCTTCGTCGGCCGCTCGGGCCGGCTTCTCGACCGGATGCTCGGCTCGGTCGGGCTGAAACGCGAGGACGTGCGCGTCACCAACACCGTGCCCTGGCGCCCGCCGGGCAACCGCACGCCGACGCCGGCCGAGACGGAGACCTGCCTACCCTTCACGCTGCGCCATATCGAACTGGTCAACCCGCGCATTCTCGTCTGCCTTGGCTCGCCTTCGGCCAAGGTGCTCCTGCGCTCGGAAGAAGGGATCATGCGCCTGCGTGGCCGCTGGGCGAGCATTACCCTGCCGAACGGCGCGACGGTGCCGACCATGGCCATGCTGCATCCCGCCTATCTCCTGCGCCAGCCCAGTCAGAAGCGGCTCGCATGGCGCGATCTTCTGGCTCTCAAAGCCAAGCTCGACGAGAAGGATTGACGGGTTTTCCGAGCGCTGTCCGCAAGACGACATGATCCGTCGCTAATTCGGGTGCGCTGCAATGTGGGTTGGGCTAGGAGAGAGTTCGGCTCGCCCCGGCCGACCCCAGCCTCGGAAATGTCCCATGCGCGCCAGCATCCTGCCGATCGTGTCGCTCCTCCTGTCCACCTTCTTCCTTATGGCCGGGGCGGGGCTGCAGGGCATTCTCCTGCCCGTGCGCGCCGCGATCGAGGGCTGGAGCCCCTACGAAATCGGATTGATGGGCACCGGCTACGCCGTGTTCTTCACGGTCGGCTGCATCGTCATGCCCGCCATCGTGCGCTCGGCCGGCCATGTCCGGGCCTTTTCCTCGCTGGCCGCGCTGCTCGCGATCTCGGTTCTTCTGAATGGCCTGATCGTCCACCCGCTCGCCTGGATCCTGGCGCGCGGCCTCGCCGGCTTCGCGCTGGCCGGCGCCTACATGGTGATCGAGAGCTGGCTGAACGAGCGCGTGACCAACCAGACGCGCGGGCGCATCTTCTCGCTCTACATGGTGATCTCCATGGCCGCGATGATCGGCGGCCAGTTCTCCATGCCGCTGGCCCGGCCGGAGCTCGCCACCGGCTTCATGCTCTGCGCGATCTTCTACATCATGGCGGTGATCCCGACCGCCCTGTCGCGCGCCGAGAGCCCCAAGCCGCTGACGCAGGTGCGGCTCGACCTCAAGGCCATCTATCGCAACTCGCCCGCCGCCGTGATGGGCGTGTTCGCCTCCGGCATCCTGTCCGGCGCATGGACCAACATGGCCCCGGTGCTCGGCCAGAAGATCGGCCTGTCCACCGCAGAGATCTCGACGCTGCTCGTTTCCACCATGGCGGGCGGCGCGGTGCTGCAGGTGCCGCTGGGGCGGCTGTCTGACCGGATCGACCGGCGCGCGGTGATGGTGCTGGCCGGCGTCATCGGGCTCGGCGCCTCCACCTTCGCGCTCAGCTTCTGGTCCGGCAACGTGCTGACCCTTTTCGCCATCGCCTTCGTCATGGGCGGGGTGACCTACCCCGCCTACTCGCTGGCCGTCGCCCATGCCAACGACTATGCCGACACCGCCGACTTCGTGAAGATTTCCGGTGGCCTACTCATTCTCTACGGCTTCGGCACGATGGGCGGGCCGATGCTCGCCGCCTGGCTGATGGAGCGCGGCGGCCCGAGCGGCATCTTTCTGGCGACGGGCGGCGCTCATGCCGCGCTCGCGGGCTATGCCGCCTTCCGCATGATGCGGCGGCAAGCCCTGCCGGCCGAGAGCCGCGAGGAGTTCAAGTCCGTGCCCTTCGCGCGCACGCAGACGCCCGCCTCGTTCGAACTCGATCCGCGCGCCGAAGGCAATCTGCCGGGCGAGTGACCGTTCGCATCAACCCTGCGAAGGCGCGGCGACGCGGCGTGCCTTGCGCCGCTCCAGCCCGAGCTTGTGCTCGCGATAGATGATGAAGACGCCCGACGCGATGACGATCGCCGCGCCTATCAGCGTGGAGGCCTGGATCGTTTCCCCGAAGAACTGGACGCCGATCGCGATGGCGAACAGCATCGAGGTGTATTCGAAGGGCGCGATGGTGGACGTGTCGGCGTAGCGGTAGCAGGAGGTGAGGAGAAGCTGCGCGACACCGCCGCAGAGCCCGGCCAGAACCAGCGCGGCGAACTGCACGGGGTTCGGCCAGACCCAGCCGAAGACGATGGTCGACAGCGCCACGATGCTGGAGGTCAGCGAGAAGTAGACCACGATGGTCGGCGTGCGCTCCTTACGAACCAGCCGTCGCACCTGGATCATGGCGATCGCCGCGAAGGCCGATCCGCCGAGCGAGGCCAGGATGCCATAGGCGCGGTCGGGGTCCACCGCCTCGGCCGTGACGCTGAAATTCGGCGCGGCGACCACAAGGATGCCGCACAGGCCGATCAGCACCGCGCCCCAGCGATAGGCCCGCACCGTTTCCTTGAGGAACAGGGCAGCGAAGACAACGGTGATGAGCGGCGTCGCGTAGGAGATCGCGATCCATTCGGGATAGGGCAACCGCGACAGGGCGAAGAAGCCGAGGCCCATGGAGGTGACGCCGATGATGCCGCGAAGGAAATGGCCCGCGATGTCGTCGGTGCGCAGCGCCGTGCGCAACTCGCCGAGATACAAGAGATAGATCGCAACCGGCACCAGCGCGAAGAAGGAGCGGAAGAAGACGAGCTGCCCGGCGGGGATCGACTCGCCCAGCGTCTTCAGCGCGGTTTGCATCCCGACGAAGATGATGACGGAGAGCACCTTGAGCCCGATCCCGAGCATGGGCTGGGGGGACGGGACGAAGGGGGACGCGGACATGGCACCAAGCTTCGGCTGGCCTGGGGCCGCCGTGCTTTGGCCGCCAAGCGATGCGGCCGCCGGCTCGAACCGGGAAAGAACGGGCGACGGCCTGGGATAGGGAGGGTGATAGGAAACTCTCCCCCAGGCGTCGACCCCTGACGCCGTTCCATCGGGGAAACTTGCGTTCGCCCCGGACATATCGCGTGAACGAGCCACCGCGATGTTGGCAAGCCGGCCGGATCGGCGCTATCCCCGAAACACCATCTGGCATTCTGGAAGGCGAGTCCCCCATGCTGCGAACCGACGACGGACAGATCATCCGGCTCGAAGACTACCGGCCCACCGATTTCGTCATCCATCATGTCGAGATGCGGGTCGCGCTGGCGGAAGGCTCGGCAGACGTCTCCACCGACATCGTGCTGGAGCGGCGCGAGGGAGTGTCGGAAACCGTGCCGCTCGTTCTCGACGGCGACGAGCTGGCGCTGACCGGCCTTGCGCTCGACGGCGAGCCGCTCGCGGCCGACCGGTTCACCGCGACGCCGGAGCAGCTGACGATCGAGGATCTGCCGACCAGCGGCCGCTTCGCGCTGCGAATCGAGACGAAGCTTTCGCCGGAAAGCAACACGCAGCTGATGGGTCTCTACCGCTCAAACGGCGTGTGGTGCACGCAGTGCGAAGCGGAGGGCTTTCGCCGCATCACCTACTTCCTCGACCGGCCGGACGTGCTCGCGACCTATCGCGTGCGCCTGGAGGCGGCCCGCGCGGGCGCGCCCGTGCTGCTGGCCAACGGCAATCCGGTGGAAGCCGGCGAGCTGGAGGGCGGGCGGCACTTCGCGGTGTGGGACGACCCCCATCCCAAGCCCGCCTATCTCTTCGCGCTCGTCGCCGGCGATCTCGATCTTCTGGAAGACCGCTTCACCACGGCGAGCGGGCGAGACGTGCGCCTCGGCATCTACACGGAAAAGGGCCTCAGCCAACGCGCCGCCTATGCGATGGACGCGCTGAAGCGCTCCATGGTCTGGGACGAGCGGCGCTTCGGGCGCGAATACGATCTCGACGTCTTCAACATCGTCGCGATCTCGGATTTCAACATGGGGGCGATGGAGAACAAGGGTCTCAACGTCTTCAACCACAAATACGTGCTGCTCGACCCCGACACGGCGACGGACGGCGACTATGCCGGCGTCGAGACCGTCATCGCGCACGAGTATTTTCACAACTGGACCGGCAATCGCATCACCTGCCGGGACTGGTTCCAGCTCTGCCTGAAGGAAGGGCTGACGGTCTTCCGCGATCAGGAATTCTCCGCCGACGAGCGCTCGCGCGCGGTCAAGCGTATCGCTTCCGTGCATGGGTTGAAGGCGCAGCAGTTCCCGGAGGATCAGGGCCCGCTGCAGCATCCCGTCCGCCCGACGCGCTACCGCGAGATCAACAACTTCTACACGGCCACCGTCTACGAGAAGGGCGCCGAGCTGGTGCGCATGATCGAGACGATCGTTGGCCCGGACGCCTTTCGCGCCGGCATGGACCTTTATTTCGCGCGCCATGACGGCGAGGCCGCGACGATCGAGGATTTCCTCCGCTGCTTCGAGGAAGCGGGACACACCGATCTCTCGCAATTCTCGCTCTGGTATCATCAGGCCGGCACGCCGGTCCTGAGCGTGACCGAGCGTTTTGCCGACGGGCGGCTGACGCTGCGCCTCGAACAGTCGCTCGCCAAGGGCGCGGCCGGAACCGGCACCGAGCCCTTCCACATGCCGGTTCGCTTCGGCCTCGTCGGGCCGGGTGGCGAAGACCTGGCGATCGCGCCCCTCGCGGGCGAGGCGGAGGTGGAGGGCGACGTCATTCACCTCACCACGCAGAGCGCAGAACTGGTCTTCGAGACCGGCGAAACCCGGCCGCTGGTCTCCATCCTGCGCGACTTCTCCGCCCCGGTCACCCTGCGCCACGACCAGCCGCGCGAAGCAAGGCTCGCGCTGGCGCGGCTCGACCCCAACCCGTTCGGCCGCTGGCGCGCCCTGACCGATCTCACCGGCGAGATGCTGCGCGAGGCAGCCCTTGCCGAGACGGCGGGACGCAAGCCGACCTATGACGAGGCCGTGATCGAGGCCCTGTGCCGCTCAGCGGCGGACGAGGCGCTGGAGCCGGCGCTGCGCGCGCTGATGGTCACGCTGCCCGGCGAAGCGGAGATCGCGCGGCTGGTCGGAAGCGACATCGATCCCGAAGCGATCCACCGCGCCCGGCGCGGCGCTCTCCGCCGGCTTGCGGAAGCGGGCGGCGCGCGCTTCCCGGCGCTGCGCGCAGGCCTCGCCGATGGCGACGCCCCCTTCCGCCCGGACGCGGCCAGCGCCGGTCGCCGGGCACTGCGCGCCGCGCTTCTGCCGATCGGCGCCACCACCCTGCCCTCGGCCGAGCCGCTCTTTGCCGAGTTCGAGGCGGCCGGCAATATGAGCGACCGGCTCGCCGCCATCACCGCGCTCGTTCATCTCTTCCCCGAGGCGGAGGAAAGCCGGACCGCCCTCGCCGCCTTCTTCGCGCGCTTCGAAGACGACGCGCTGGTGCTCGACAAGTGGTTCACATTGCAGGCGACGGCCCCGAGTGAGACCATCGTGGACGCGGTGGAGGCGCTGCGCCGCCATCCCAAGTTCACGCTCGCCAATCCGAACCGGGCGCGGGCGCTGATCGGCGGATTTGCGACCGGCAACCAGCGCGGCTTCAACCGCGCGGACGGCACGGGCTATCGCTGGGTGGCCGAACGTCTGGCCGAGCTCGACCGCTTGAACCCGCAGACGGCGGCGCGGCTCGCCACGGCCTTCCGCTCCTGGCGCTCCTTCGACGCGCCCCGGCGCGCGGCGGCCGAGGCGGCGCTTCGCAATCTCGCCGGCCGAGGCAGCCTCTCGCGCGACCTGACGGACATTCTCACCCGAACGCTGGAGTAAGCGTTCGAAGCAGATCGCCGAACGGGCAAGGAACGGCGAAAATCGCTTGACTTCGCAGGGATCGAGGAGATGGCCAAATCGACCTTGCGAAGTCCGAAACTGCAGTGTTCACGTTTTGTTAAGGCTAAGGGAAGAAAAGCGGGGGAAAGCCCTGTGTGCAGGGCGCAACAGCAAGATTTGAGGCTTGCTTCGACCCTGCTCTTTGCCTTCCGCAGCGCTGGACAAGCGAGTCGCGCTCTGTTTGATTGACCCCTGAGTCGGGCTGGCGGAGCCCGATTTCATGGACGGCGGACGAGGGGTCGGTTGGATGAGGTCGGACGCTTCGAGCGTACCGGCAAGAGCGGATTCGTCCCGAATTTCGGGCTGGGTCCGCAGCTTGTCGCAAAGAGTTCTACACCCAGCTCTCCTGTCGTTTCGTGATCGTCTGGGCGAATACGAGCCCACTTTGCGCGGCCTGATCCCCTATTGCGTCATCGCCTTCCTGGTAATCATGGCGCTGGTTCGCATCATCTCGGCGATCGATGAGCGGGACGCGATCGAGGCGCGGGCCGCCAACGAACTGCGCGTCGTGGCGAGCCTCCTGCGCGCCGAGGAAGCCGGCTTCGACCCGGCCATGGCCGATCCGCGCCAACGTGCCAACCAGCTTCTCACCTCGACCCTTCCCCTCTTCCTGAAGGACGACGGGCTCGCAGCCCTCGTCACCGATCGGCAGGGCCGCGTCGTCGCGACCACCATCGGCCAGGAAGCCACGCTCGGCCACAGCCTGGACACGGTGCTGGACGGCAGCCAACCCTTGAGCGTCTTCGGCGAGCGGGCGGGCGTCATGTCCGTGCGCCTCGGCGGCCAGCCGGCGCAGGCAACCGCCGCGCTCCTGACCGAGCCGCTCGGCAGCGTCGTGCTCGTGCGCGTGGAATCGCAGATGTTCGCCGACTGGCGCCGCACGGCTTCGCTCAGCGTCACGCTCTTCTGCCTCACCTGCCTCGTCTTCCTCGCCATCCTCGTGGCCTACTACCGGCAGGCCGTGCGAGCCGGCATGGCCGACAGGCTGCTTCTCGACCAGCATCGCCGGGTGGAAACGGCCCTGTCGCGCGGCCGCTGCGGCTTGTGGGACTGGGATTTGGCGCGCGGTCGCATGTACTGGTCGCGCTCCATGTACGAGATCCTCGGCATGGCGCCGCGCGAGGAGGTCCTGTCCTTCTCCGAGGTCGCCGCGCTTCTCCATCCCGAGGATGGGTCCTTCTTCGAGTTCGCCCGGCAGATCGCTTCGGGCTCGGTCGGCCATTTCGAGCGCTCCTTCCGGATGCGACGGGCCGACGGGCAGTTCCTTTGGCTGCGCGCGCGCGCCGAAGTGGTGCGCACGCCCGACAACGAGATTCATCTGATCGGCGTCGCCGTCGATGTCAGCGAGAACCAGCTCCTGGCGCGCATGACCGACGAGGCGAACACGCGCCTCCAGAACGCCATCGAGAACATTTCCGAGACCTTCGTCCTGTGGGACGCGGACAAGCGCCTCGTTCTCTGCAACTCTAAATATCAGGAAGTCTTCGGCCTCACTGATGCCGACGTGCAGATCGGCACCGCGTTCGAGGTCGTGCGCGCCAAGGGGCGCAAGCCGATCGCCGAGCGCAAGCTGACCAGCTCCACCTTCGTGCAGGGCGAGCGCGCTTCCGAGACGCTGCTGGCGGACGGGCGCTGGCTGCAGATTTCTCAGCGCAGCATGCCGGACGGAAGCCATGTCGCGATCGGCACCGACGTCACGCAGCTGAAGGTTCACCAAGAGCGGCTGAGCGATTCCGAGCGCCGCCTCATGGCGACGATCAACGACCTTTCCGCCTCGCGGCGCGACGCCGAAACCAAAGCGCGCGAGCTGGCTGAACTGAACCACAAATACATCGTGGAAAAGGAGCGCGCCGAGAGCGCCAACCAGGCGAAGACCACGTTCCTCGCCAATATGAGCCACGAGCTTCGCACGCCGCTCAACGCCATCATCGGCTTTTCCGAGATCATGCACGAGGAAAGCTTCGGCCCGATCGGCAACGCCAAATACACGGAATACGCCGCCGACATTCATCAGAGCGGCCATTACCTCCTGAAGCTCATCAACGACATTCTCGACATGTCGAAGATCGAGGCTGGCCGCATGGCGCTGGCCCGCGAGCTGGTCGATTTCCCCGCCATCCTGGCGGAAGCGACCAAGATCGTGGAAGTCCAAGCCGGATCGAAGAACCTGCGCCTGCGAGTGGAGAGCCCGGACAATCTCACCCTGATCGGCGACCGCCGGGCGGCCAAGCAGATCCTTCTCAACCTCATCGCCAATGCGGTGAAATTCACCGGCGCGGGCGGCGAAGTGCGCGTGCGCTCGCGGGTGCGGCAGGGGCATGTGGTCGTGACCATCGCCGACAACGGCATCGGCATTCCCCGCTCGGCGCTGAAAAGCCTCGGTCGCCCCTTCGAGCAGGTGGAGAACGAGCTGACGCGCACCCACAAGGGCACCGGGCTCGGGCTTGCGATCGCGCGTTCATTGGTGGAACTGCAGGGCGGGCGGATGCGCATCGCCTCGACGCCGGGCCAAGGAACGGCAGTGTCGATCCGCCTCCCCTGTGCGGAAGACGGCGAGATGCAGAGCCCGCTGATCTCCGTCGCCGCCTGATCGGCGCGAGGCGACGGCGACATCTCCTGATAAGACGTTAGAGCACCTAACAAGAATCTCATGGGGTCGGCTGGCCGGGTCTTTTCGCCGCTGACGTCGTCGCGAATGCTCGCAGATGCGCCCTCGCATCGACTGTGCTTCGCGCTGCTCGTCCTCGAACGAAAATCCCTCGCCCATCCTCCGCCCAGAGATTTTGTTAGGCGCTCTTAGCCGGCCGGCAACCGGTCGTCCCCCACCCCTTCGAAGGGGATCAACGCGGTGAAGGCCGCGCGCGTCCGGCTTGCCAGATCCTGGATATGCGGCTCGATGCCGGACGGGTCCGCGAGATCCAGCGCGCGGGCCAGCCGTTCCGAAAGGCCCGCCGGCAGGTCCTCGACCCGGAAGGCCGTGCCCGGGCCGAGGCGCAGGAGCTGCACGACGCGCGTCAGATCGGCCATAGCCGCCGGCAGCGCGTCCACGCCCGGCGTTTCGGGTTGGCGACGGACGAGCTCCGTCAGCACCCGCTCGGTGTTGCGGCCGATGAAGTCCAGCGGCACGATCCCGGACAGGATCGACCATTGCGCGATGAACTCGAGATCGGTGAGGCCGCCGACCAGCCGCTTGAGATCGAGCGGCCCACGGGCGGGCTTCTGCACCTCCAGCCGCGCCCGCATGTCGGCGATGTCGTAGCGCAGCAGCGGATCGGCGGCATGGCTCTCGATTGCCGCCTGGATCGCGGCGCGGATTTCTTCGGTCAGCGCGGGATCACCGGCGAGCGGGCGCGAGCGCGTCAGCGCCATGCGCTCCCAAGTCCAGGCCTCCCGCTGGTACTTGCGGAAGGCGTCGATATGGGTGGCGAGCGGTCCCTTGTTGCCCGAAGGTCGAAGACGGAAATCCACCTCGTAGAGCACCCCATCCGCCATCGGCGCGGTCAAGGCGGCGATCAGCCGTTGGGTCAGCCGGGTGTAATAGGTCGAGACCGGCAAGGGCCTGTCGCCGTCCGAGGTCTCTGCCTCGGCATCGTGGTCGTAGAGCAGCATGAGATCGACATCGGAGCTGGCGGTCAGCTCGCCGCTGCCGAGACGCCCGAGTCCAAGCACCACCAGCCGTCCGCCCGGAACCGTGCCATGGGCGCGGCGGAACTCCGCCTCCACCGCCTCCACCAGCGCCTCCAGCGCCGCATCGGCGAGCGCCGTGAAGGCTGCGCCGGCCGCCTCGCCCTCGATCGCGCCGGCCAGAAGCCGGATGCCGACGAGAAAGCGCTGCTCGGAGGCGAAGATGCGCAGCCGGGCCAGCCGCTCCTCGAAAAAGGGCGCCTCGCGAAGAAAACTGCCGAGCCGCTCGCGCAAGAGCGCCCGGGTCGGGATCTCGCGATAGAAGGCGGGGTCGAGCAGCGCGTCGAACACATGCGGGCGCAGCGCGATCGTGTCGGCAAGGCGCGGCGCGGCGGTGATCGCCAGCGCCAGAAGATCGAGAAGCCGTGGGTTGGAGGCGATCAGCGAGAAGAATTGTAGGCCCGAGGGCAGGCCGAAGAGGAAACGGTCGAAGCCCGCCAGCGCGGCGTCCGGGTCCCGCCCCCTGGCGAAGGCTTCCAGAAGCGAGGGCAGGACGCGCACCAGCTGGTCTCGCGCCGCATCCGAGCGGGTGGCGCGATAGCGCCCGCTCGCCCAGCCATGGACGATGCGGCCGATATCGCCAAGGCGGCGATAGCCGATCTGGCCGAGCCATTCGAGCGCAGCGGGATCTTCCGCATCGGAAAGAAGCGCGACCGCGCCCTCGTTCGTCCTCGCCGGGGCGTGATCGGCAAAAAGCGCGGAAAACCGTGCCTCGACCGTTTCCAGCCGTTCGACCAGCGCGCGAGAGAAATCGTCCAACGTCTCGAAGTTGCAGAGGCGTGCGATGCGCAGGAGATCGATCTCCGCCTCCGGCAACGTATGGGTCTGCTCGTCCGCGACCATCTGAACCGCGTGCTCGACGCGGCGCAGGAACCAATAGGCCTCGGTCATCTCCTCGGCGGCGTCCGGCTCGATCCAGCCCTCCTCGGCGAGCCGCGCCAGTGCCTCGTCGGTTCGGCGCAGACGAAGGGCCGGGTTGCGCCCACCCGCGATGAGCTGCTGGGCCTGCGCGAAGAACTCGATCTCGCGAATACCGCCGCGCCCGAGCTTCACGTTTTGCCCGGCAACCATGATGCTCTCGAAGCCGCGATGGCGGTCGATGCGCATCTTCATCGCGTGGATGTCGCCGATCGCCACGAAGTCGAGATAGCGGCGCCAGACGAAGGGCGTGATGTCGCGAAGGAAGGCCGCTGCCGCCTCTGGGTCGCCCGCGATGGGCCGCGCCTTGATCATCGCCGCGCGCTCCCAGTCGCGCCCAGCGCCCTCGTAATACACGAGCGCGGTCGGCACCGGCACGGCGAGCGGCATGGCGGAGGGGTCGGGGCGCAGGCGCAGGTCGGTGCGGAAGACGTAGCCGTCCTTGGTGCGCTCGCCGATCATCTTCACCAGACGGCGCGCGAGCCGCGAATAAAGCTCGACGCTTTCGGGCGGGTCGAGCACCGCCTCGGCCTCCGGTTCGAACAGAACCACGAGGTCGATATCGCTGGAATAGTTCAGCTCCTCGCCGCCGAGCTTGCCCATGCCGAGCACGAAGAGGCCCGAGCCCTGTTCGGGAACGGCGGAGTTGGGCAGCTTCAGACTGCCCTTTCGATCGAGATCGAGAAGGCAGAAGCGAACCGCCCTCGTCACCGCCGCCTGCGCGAGGCGCGACAGGTGGCGGGTCGTGGTGGCGGGCGTCGCCGCGCCGAACAGATCGCGTAGCGCGATCAGAAAGCAGGCCTCGTTCTTGGCCTGCCGCAGCTCGGTCATGATGCCGGTTTCGCTGGCACCGTCTGGAATCGGAGCATCCAGGCTGGCGACCAGCGCCTCCACCCGCTCGCCCGCATCCTCGTCGAACAGATGGTCCAGCCATTGTGGCCCGCGCAGGGCTAGCCCTTCCAGATGCGTGGACAAGGAAAGAGCAGCGCCCAAACGCTCGCGATCGGCATCGAAACCATCTGCGCCGAGCCAGGCGACCAGCCTGTCCAGCCCCTGTGCCTCGGCCGCCGCCGCCAGATCGGACAGGCAGGCGCTGGCCTTCTCGGCCGTCATCGGCACCAGCGGCAGCGTGCCGCCCAGACGCAGCGCTCCCAAAGCCTCATCCCTCATCGCCGGCCCTTCCCCCCTCGGACGGTATCGAGAGACGAACGATAAGGCCGGGAGCGGCATCGTCCAGCGCCATCGTGCCTTCGTGGATGCCGGCAATGGCCTGGACCAGCGAGAGGCCGAGACCGGAGCCGGGCTTGGTGCGGCTTTCGTCCAGCCGGTAGAAGCGCTCCAGAACGCGCACGCGCTTGTCGGCGGGAATGCCCGGGCCGTTGTCGGCGACCTCCAGTCGGAAGCCGTGATCCTCGGACGCGAGGGCCACACGGATGGCGAGCGGCCCCTCGGCCGGCACGCCATATTTCAACGCATTGTCGATGAGATTCGAAAGCGCCTGGGCGATGAGTTCGCGGCTGACCTCGGCCGTGAGGCTGTCCGGCGCTTCCACCGCCAGCGTGCCGCCGGCATCCTCGGCCAGAGGTTCGTAGAGTTCGGTCACGTCGCGCACGATGGCCGCGATGTCGGCCTTCGTCTTCAAGGCCGGGTGCGAACCGGCCTCGACGCGGCTGATCATCAGCAGCGCGTCGAAAGTGCGTATCATGCCGTCCGCCTCGGCCATGACGCCTTCAAGCGCACCGCGCAGCTCGCCGGACGAGGCGTCCTCGGAGCCGCGCAAGGCGGCCTCTACGCGGTTGCGCAGCCGCGTCAGCGGCGTTTTCAGATCGTGGGCGATATTGTCGGAGACCTGCCGCAGACCTTCCTGCAGATGCGAGATGCGGGTCAGCAGCAGGTTGAGATTTTCCGACAGCCGGTCGAACTCGTCGCCCGTGCCCGCTACCGGCAGGCGCTCGCCGAGATCGCCCCCCATGATGCGGGCGGTGGCGACTGACATGTTGTCCAGCCGATGCAGCGCCGTGCGACCGACCAGGAACCAAGCGATCAGCGCGCCGACGCTCATGAGGCCGAGAGCCAGAATCAGCGCGTTGCGCACCACGAGACGAATGCGGTCGAGCTCGGTCTGGTCTCGCCCAACAAGAATCCGCAGTCCGTTGGGAAGCTGGATCACCTGCGCGATCGCCGTGTGGTAGCGGTCGCTCGGGTCCTCCGTGAAGCGCGCATAGCGAAACGCGCTGCCGACGAAGCCGGGATCGTCGAGAACGCCCGCCTCCAGGCTTTCGACATTGCCAGCCAGGATGCGCCCAGTGGCGTCCGTCATGAGATAGAGCGACGCGCCGGGCTGGCGCGAACGGCGGTCGATCGAGCGCACCAGACCGACGATGCCGGCATTCTGATAGACGCGGCCGAGTTCGCCGATCTCCTCGTTGATCGTGTCGCGGTTCTGCGTCTGGAGGATCGAGACGGCCGAACCCGTCACGTAGAAGAGCAGAATACCGGCGAAGACCGCAAAGAGGCTGAGATAGATCGCCGACAGGCGAAAGGCAGTAACCCGCCAGATGTCACGGATACGGGCCATGGTGCGCATGGGATGCGGCGGGGCGACGCGCTACGAGCGCCTACCCCTGCCCCGCGCGCAGGATGTAGCCGGAACCGCGCACCGTGTGGAGCAGCGGCTCGCCGACATCGCGCTCGATCTTGGAGCGCAGGCGCGAGATATGAACGTCGATGACGTTGGTCTGGGGATCGAAGTGATAGTCCCAGACATTTTCGAGCAGCATGGTGCGCGTCACCACCTGCCCCGCATGTTTCATGAGATACTCGAGAAGGCGGAACTCGCGCGGTTGCAGCACGACCGTCTTGCCGCCGCGCTTGACCTCGTGGGACAGGCGATCGAGCTCGAGATCGCCGACGCGGTAGACCGTCTCGATCTCCTTCGTGCCTCGCCGCCGGCCGAGGATCTCGACCCGGGCGAGAAGCTCGGAAAAGGCGTAAGGCTTGGCGAGGTAATCGTCACCGCCCGCGCGCAGGCCCGTGACGCGATCATCCACCTGCCCCAGGGCAGAGAGGATCAGCGCGGGCGTCATGTCGCCCTTCTCGCGTAGCGCCGAGATCACCGAAAGCCCATCGCGCTGCGGCAACATCCGGTCCACCACGAGCACGTCGTAGCCCTGCGTCTCCGCCATATGCAGCCCCGTTTCGCCGTCGGCCGCGTGGTCCGGCACATGGCCGGACTCACGAAAGGCCTTCTGTAGATAGGAGGCGGCTTCTTTGTCGTCTTCGATCAAAAGGATGCGCATGGGTTCGGATGTAGGCGAAACCGCTAACGGCGTCATCGGCCCAGTCCTTTCGGATCGTCGGATTGTGAGAAAAACTGGGTGGCGCCCCGTTTCGGAGACGCCACCCTGCTCAGTCGAACGGCGGAGATACGCCCGCCGCCGGCCGATCAGCTGCCGGAGATCGGCAGGGCGACGAAGCGGTTCTGGTCGCCGTTGCGCAGCTGGAACAGTGCCGCCTTGCGCCCGCTGCCGGAGGCACTCTTGATGGCCGCCTCGACATCGCTCTGCGACTTCACCTGCGTGCCGTTCACCGCCACGATCGTGTCGCCGGCCGAGACCCCGCGGGAGGCGGCTTCCGAGTCCGGGTCGACATCGGTGACCACCACGCCCTGCCCATCGTCGGACGGGGTCAGCGTCAGACCATAACCGCGCAGCGAGGACGGGTTGACCGGCACGCTGCTGTTGGAGCCCGCGTTGGAGGCTTCATCCAGCGAGGCCAGATTGCCCAACGCGACCTTCACCTGCTTGGCCGCATTGTCGCGCCACAGCGTCACGTCGATCGAGGTGCCCGGCTTGAACTCTGCCACCTTGCGGGCCAACTCGCGCGGGCTCGTCACGGTCTCGCCGTTGACGGCGGTGATGACGTCGCCCGTGCGGATGCCGGCCTTGGTGGCGGGCGTCTCGGTGTCAGGCAGGGTCACGATGGCGCCATGCGTGTTGGCAAGGCCCAGCGCTTCGGCGATGTCCTTGGTCACCGGCGCGATCTGGACGCCGAGCCAGCCGCGCTGGACATTGCCGCTGTCGCGCAGCGACTGGATCACCGACTGCGCGGTGGAGGCGGGAATGGCAAAGCCGATGCCCACCGAGCCGCCCGAGGGCGAGAAGATCGCCGTGTTGATGCCGATCACCTGGCCCTGCAGATTGAAGGCCGGACCGCCGGAATTGCCCCGGTTCACCGCCGCGTCGATCTGGATGAAGTCGTCATAGGGGCCGGCGCCGATGTCGCGGCCCCGGGCCGAGACGATGCCCGACGTCACCGAGCCGCCGAGGCCGAACGGATTGCCGACCGCCACGACCCAGTCGCCGACGCGCACCTTGGAATCGTCGGCCCAGCCGACATAGGTGAACTTGACGTTGGGCGCGTCGACCTTCAGCAGCGCCAGATCGGTGCGCTTGTCGGTGCCGATCAGCTTGGCGTCGTATTCCGTGCCATCGTTGAGGACGACGGTGTAGTTGGTGCCGCCTTCGACCACGTGGTTGTTGGTGACGAGAAAGCCGTCGTCGGAGATGAAGAAGCCGGAGCCCTGGGCCATGCCCTCGCGCGGCTTGCGGTTGGGCGCGCGCTGACCAGGGGCGGCCGGGCCGTTCGGATTTCCGAACTCGAAGAAGCGGCGCAGCGGGTGGCCTTCAGGCAGGTTGTCAAAGGGCGAGGCCTGCGGACCGCCGCGATCGGCCACGTCCTCGATCTTCTCCTTCACCCGGACGGAGACGACGGCGGGCGACACCTTCTCGACGACATCGGCGAAGCCGGCGCTCTGTCCGGCCGGGCTGACCTGAACGGCCTGCGCGAAGGACGGCGTGGCATGGGTCAACACCCCGCCGGAAAAGGCGAGGCCGGCAACGCCCGCAGCGAGAACCGCGGCGGACAGGCGACGCTTGGTCTTGGTCGTGATCGTGTTGGTCATGGGATACCCCTGCTGGTTCCGTTCTCGCGCTCGGCGGGACATTTCCGCTTCGTCGTTGACACGGAACCTAGAGGATCGAAGATTACGGCAAGTTTTCAGGCGTGTGAAAGCTTGGTAAGGTCAGATTCGACCCGTTTCCTGCTCCAAACGATCCAGAACCTGCGCGACAGCCGCCTCCTCGGAGGAAGACAAGGGCGCGGCCGAGGCGTCCCGCGCGCGCCGGCGCGACAGGACGAGAGCGGTACCGCCCGCCAGCAACAGCACGATGGGCATGCCCCAAAGAACTAGGGTCTGCGTCTCCAGCCGAGGGCGCAGAAGCACGAACTGGCCGTAGCGCGCGACGAGATAGTCCAGCACCTGCGCATCGCTGTCTCCCGCCAGAAGACGCTGGCGAACCAGGACGCGCAGATCCTTGGCGAGCGCTGCGTCGGAATCGTCGATCGACTGGTTCTGGCAGACCATGCAGCGCAGCTCCGCCGAGAGCGCCCTGGCGCGGGCTTCCATCCCGGCGTTCGGCAACACTTCGTCTGGCTGCACCGCCAGCGCCGGGGACGCCGCCAGCAGGCACAGCGCCGCCACGACGAGGCAAAACCGCCGGGTTCCCCATCGCATCGTCAGGCCCTCGCGGCCGACGCGCGCCGCGCGCGGGACGGCGCACCGACCCGCAGCCGCCGGTCGGCCAGCGACACGCAGCCGCCCAACGCCATGACCACGGCCCCCAGCCAGATCAGCGTGACCAGCGGCTTGGTCCAGATACGGACCACGGTCGCGCCGCCATTGGCCGCCGCATCGCCCAGCGAGATATAGACCTGGCTGAACCAGCGGGTGTGGATGCCCGCTTCCGTCGTCGGCATCTGCCGGGCGGGATAGAAGCGCTTGGCCGACTCGAGGCTCGCCGTCTCGCCGCCACTGCGCGACAGGGTGAAGCGACCGACCTCCTCGCGATAGTTCGGCCCCTCGCGCGGTCCCATCCCTTCGAAGCGTACCAAGGTTCCGCCGGCCTGGACCGTGTCGCCCGGCGCCATGGTGGTGATGGTCTCGGTTGAAAAGGCGCCGACGGAGACGATGCCGAGCAGTGTCACGCCAAGGCCGAAATGGGCCAGCGCCGTGCCGAAGGCCGAGCGCGGCAGGCCGCGCAACCGGCGAAGGGCCAAGCGCGCGCCAACTTTCGGCAACCCGGCGCGAGCAGCCAGATCGCACAGACTGCCCGCCAGGAGCCAGACCGCCAGGCCGAAGCCCAGCGCCGCGAGGATGCGCGTTCCCCGCGTCAGCGCCAAGACTAGGACGATCGCCACGATCGCCGCGCCGATCGCGGCATAGAGGCGTTGCGCGGCGGCCAGAAGATCGCCACGCTTCCAGGCGAGCAGCGGGCCGAAGGGCACGGCGAAGAGCAGCGGCACCATGAGAGGCCCGAAGGTCGCGTTGAAGAAAGGGGCGCCGACCGAGATCTTGGTGCCGGTGACGACTTCCAGCGCCAGCGGGTAGAGCGTGCCGGTCAGAACGGTGGCGCTCGCGGTGGTCAGAAACAGGTTGTTGAAGACCAGCGCCCCTTCCCGCGAGATCGGCGCGAAAAGCCCGCCGCTTTCCAGCTCGCTCGACCGCCAGGCGAAGAGCGCCAGCGAACCGCCGATAAAGACGCAGAGAATGACGAGAATAAAGACGCCGCGCTCCGGGTCCACCGCGAAAGCATGGACGGAGGTGAGCACGCCCGAACGCACCAGAAACGTGCCGAGCAGCGAAAGGGAGAAGGTAAGGATCGCCAAAAGCACGGTCCAGACTTTCAGCGCCGCGCGCTTCTCCATGACGAGAGCGGAGTGCAGCAGCGCCGTGCCGGAAAGCCAAGGCATGAAGGAGGCATTTTCGACCGGGTCCCAGAACCACCAGCCACCCCAGCCGAGTTCGTAATAGGCCCAGTAAGATCCCATGGCGATGCCGGCCGTCAGGAATACCCAGGCGATCAACGTCCAGGGCCGGACCCAGCGCGCCCAAGTCGCGTCGATCCGCCCGTCGATCAGTGCCGCGACGGCAAATGAGAAGGCGATGGAGAAGCCGACATAGCCGAGATAGAGCAGCGGCGGATGGATCGCGAGCCCGATATCCTGAAGGATCGGGTTGAGGTCCTGCCCCTCGAAAGGGGCCGGCACGACGCGCGTGAACGGGTTGGACGTCAATAGGATGAAGAGCAGGAAGGCCACCAGGATCCAGGCCTGAACCGAAAGCACATTGGCTTTCAAGCTCGCCGGCAGATCGACGCCGAAGGAGGAGACCAGCGCGCCGAACAGGGCGAGGATCAGCACCCAGAGCAGCATCGAGCCTTCGTGGTTCCCCCAGACGCCCGACACCTTGTAGAGCATGGGTTTCAACGAATGACTGTTCTCAACGACGTTCAGAACCGAGAAGTCCGACGTGACATAGGCGGTGGTGAGCGCGCCGAAGGCGAAGGCGAGCAGGGCGAAGCAGCCGAGCGACGTAACGCCGCCCGTGTCCATCAGCCGAGCGTCGCCGAGCCGGCTGCCGAGAACCGGCAGGACGGATTGCACCAGCGCCAGGCCCAGCGCCAGCACCAGCGCGAAATGACCGAGTTCGACGATCAAAGCCCCGCTCCGCCCGGGCTCGGCGCGCCGATCTTGGGGCTGGACGCCCCTTCGCTGGCGACCACCGCCCCGTCCTTCCAGAGGCCGCGCGCCTTCATGTCGTCCACCACTTCCTTGGGCATGTAGGTCTCGTCATGCTTGGCGAGCACCGTGTCGGCCACGAACACATGGTCGGGCCCGACCACCCCTTCCGCGACGACGCCCTGCCCTTCGCGGAACAGGTCGGGCAGAAGGCCGGCGTAGCGTACATCGACGCTCTCCACCGTGTCGGTCACGCGGAAGCGCACGAGCTGGCTGCCGCCGCGCTCCACCGACCCGCTTTCGACGATGCCGCCGAGGCGGATGCGCTGGCCTTCCGAAGGCGGACGCGTTGCGAGATCGGTCGGCGAGTTGAAGAAGGCGACGCTGTCCGACAGGGCAGTCAGCACGAGCGCGAACGCCGCCCCCACCACGAAGAGGATGCCAAAGATCGAGCCGAGGCGCTTTTGCTTGCGGGTCATCGCGTGGCGCTGTCTCCCGAGAGGTCGAGCCCGAGCGATCGCGCAAAGGCCAGGATATCCTTACCCTCAGTGCTTTCGGGTGAGAAGACGCCGAGCGCCTTCTCGCCGGCCGCCGTCGCCTCGCCCGTCTGGCCGAGAACGGTGTAGGAGCGCATCAGGCGCTTCCAGCCTTCCTTGTCCTGCGGCGCGGCCTCCAGTCGGCCGGCAAGTTGCGCTACCATGCCCTCGACCATGCCGCGGCGATCGGTCTCGCTCATCTGCCCCGCCGCCTCGATATCGGCGCCGCTCGGGCCGGGCGCCTGCGCCACGGCTTCGGACAGCGCTGCCGGGGCATTCATGCCAAGCTTGGCACTCGCATCGTCGAGCCCCGCCCGTGCCAATGTCAGCCAAGGCGCATCGGCGGGCGACGCGGCGATCAGCGCCCCCCAGGCCTCGCGCGCCTCGGCATAGCGCTCGGTCTGCGAGAGCTGCAGCGCGAGGTAGAAGCGCGCGGCCGGCGCGTCCCGGTCCAGCGCCAAGGCCGCATCGAACTGCGCCTTCGCCTCCTCGGTCACCTGTCCAGCAGCCTGCTGAACCAAAGCCTCGCCGAGACCCACCAGCTTTTCGGCGTTCGGCTTGGTCAGGCGGATGGCGTTCCGGAAGGCCGCCACGGCCTTGTCGGCCTCGCCCATGCGCAGGTAGACCGGCGCGACGATGCTCCATCCCGTCCCATCGTCCGGCTTCTCGACCAGCCTTCGCTCGATGGCGGCGATCATGGTGGAAATGTCGTCGGGGGCGCGTTCCGGTTCGCGGCTGGCCAACGGCAGATCACCGATCTCCGGCGAACCGGCCCTGTCGTAGAAAAGAAAGGTCGCGGCTGGTAGGAACAGGGCGACCGCAAGTCCGGCTATGATGGCGAGGCGGCCCTGCGCCGACCGGCTCGCGCTCTGGTCGATCGCCAGCGCGCCCTCGGCCTTCAGGAGACGACGGGCGATCTCGGCGCGGGCCGTCGCGGCCTCGTCCGGGCCGATCGCCCCGCGTACGAGGTCGCCTTCCAGTTCCAGAAGCTGTGCGCGATAGACCTCCGCGTCATGGCGCGGACGCGGCACCGCCGGCGCGACGCTGGTGCGAAGCAGCGGGCGAACGATCGCGATGGTCGCAATCAAGGTCATGCAGGCGGCGACAAGCCAGAACAAGCGTCATCATCCCATGGGCGGCTTCCGACGAGACCGGCGGCCGGCGAGTAGGCCAAGCTCTATCAAGGGCGCGCGGCCCTGCCTATTCACATCGGCGCAAAGAATGTCTCGTCAGCCGACGGGCGTCCACGTATCGACGCCCGACCGGCAGGCGGTGCCGACCTGGCGCGTCGTCGCGCTTCCACGGGTGACGACATGGGTGTAACCCCGGCAATCCTGCGAGCCGATCCGGTAAAGCTGCGTCGGCACGACTTCGCCGCGATAGCCGTCCGCCGACCAGGGCACGGCCTGCCCCACGGCGCCGAACTGCAACGCCTGATACTGTGCGGCCAAAGCCCCCTGCTCCGCCCGGCCGCTTAGCGGCGCGTTGCCGCTTTTGGGCAGGCTGGGGCGCAGCGACAGAGCGCCGGGCGGCAGAGCAGGCGTGGACGCCTGCGTCAGGGCAGCGCCCGACGACAGGCATCCGCCGAGCGTCAGCGAGGCAAGGAGGGCCGCAAGGGTCTGAAACGCACGACGCATGGGTCAGCCTGATACCGACCGGGGCAAGCCCGGACATTCCGAACGATCTCAGATACTGTTTGACAACTCGGCGGTGGGGGACCGTCGAGTGATTTTGCGACGTTCGCAAGGCGCCAAACGCAGTCGATGCCGGTGGCATCGGCGAGGATTGGCAACGAAGCGGCGGCGGAAAAGCGCCGGCGAACCGACCCGACCGAGTTATCAAACAGTCTCTCAGGAGATCGGCGTATCGGCGGAACGTGGCAAGGTCAGTTCGGCGCGCAATCCCCCGAATTCGGACCGGCCCAACCGAAATTCCCCCCGGTATTGCAAAACGGTCTCAGCCACGATGGAAAGGCCGAGGCCGCTTCCCGGCACCGTCTCGTCGAAGCGACGACCGCGCTTGGTCGCCTCGGCGATCTCCGCCTCGCCGAGCCCAGGCCCGTCGTCCGACACGGTGACGAGGAAGACGCGAGGCCCCTCTGCCGAGACCGCCAGCACGATCCGGCTCCGGCCGTACTTCGCGGCATTCTCCAGGAGATTGCCGAGCATCTCCTCCAGATCCTGCTGCTCGCCGCCAAACACGAGCCGCTCCAGCGCCGCGTCCATCTCCATATCCACCCGGAACGCCGGATTGAGCTTGGCGATGACCCGGACCAGACGCTCGGCCACGGGCTTGACCGGAGCCCGAGCGATCACGCTTTCGCCGCCCGCCGCGATGCGGGCGCGGTCGAGATAATGCTGGACATGGGCCTGCATCCGCTCGCCCTGCTCGCGCAGCACGCGCCCCTTCTCGCCGCCGATCGCTCCGGCTTCGTTCAACAGGACGGCCACCGGCGTCTTCAGGGCATGGGCGAGATTGCCGACCTGCGTCCTCGCCCGCTCCACGATGCGCAGATTGCTGTCGATCAAGGCGTTCATCTCGGCAGCGAGCGGCTGGATCTCGGTCGGAAAGCGCCCCTCAAGCCGTTCCTTCTCGCCGGTGCGCACCGAGGCGAGAGCACGCTGCACGACGGAAAGCGGACGGAGCCCGTAGAGGATCGCTAGGGCGTTGATGACCGTGGAGCCCAGGCCGAACAGGCCGAGATAAAGCGTCAGCTGCCGGTTGAAGGCCGCGATGTCGGCGTCCAACGTGCTCGCATTGCCCATGACGCGAAAGCGAGCGGCATGGTTTTCGCTGTCCAGAACGACTTCCGCCTCCTCGACATAAAGCGTCTCGCCGTCGAGCCCCGGCACCCGGTAGTCGCGCCGATACTGCATGTCGAACGGCGCCTCGGCCTCCGGCACGTCGGCGATGCGCGCGCGCCCGAGCGAGAAGGACGAAAGGCGGCCGGACGTGTTGGCGCTGGCCGGCAGCACCTCCCAGTACCAGCCGGACAGGGGCTGCGAATAGGCGAGATCGCCGAGATCCGGCACGCCGCGCAAAGCGCCGGTCTCGTCAACCGTCACGGCATTGACGAGGTTGAAGAGCTGAGCACGCACCACGGCCTCGAAGCCCGACAGGGCCGTCCGCTCGTAGAGCGAGGAAATCAGGCCGCCGACCACGAGAAAGGCCGCGATCGCCCAGAGGCTGGACATGCCGACGACACGCACCGTGAGGCTTGCCGAGAAACGGGTCTTCCGCGGCACTTCGCTCACCCGTTCGCGCTCCGGCAGCCGCTGATGTCAGCCATCCCGGTGCATCCGATAGCCGAGGCCCCGCACCGTCTCGATCAGGTCCAGGCCGATCTTGCGGCGCAGGCGGCCGACGAAGACTTCGATCGTGTTGGAATCACGGTCGAAATCCTGATCGTACATGTGTTCGGTCAGTTCGCTGCGCGAGACGATCTCGCCTTGGTGATGCATGAGATAGGCGAGCAGCCGGTACTCGTGAGAGGTCAGCTTCAGGGGCGTGCCGTCGACGGTCGCGCGGGAGGATTTGGTGTCGAGCCGCAGCGGCCCGCAGTGAATTTCGGACGAGGCATGGCCGGCCGCGCGGCGGATCAGGGCGCGAAGGCGCGCCAACACCTCCTCCATATGGAAGGGCTTGGCGACATAATCGTCCGCCCCCGCATCGATGCCCGCCACCTTGTCGCTCCAGCGGTCTCGCGCGGTCAACAACAGGACAGGCATGGCGCGCCCGTCGCGGCGCCAGCGCTCCAACACGCTGATCCCGTCCATCTTCGGCAGGCCGACATCCAGCACCACGGCGTCGTAGGGTTCGGTGTCGCCGAGGAAATGACCGTCCTCGCCATCGGCCGCGCTGTCCACGACATAGCCCGCCGCGCGCAGGGCCTCGCCGAGTTGGCGGCTCAGATTGGCGTCGTCCTCAACGACCAAGATACGCATCGTGCCTCCGGTTCGGTGTTTCGATTCGCGAGGCTTTATTGCGGAATCGTGATCGTCTGACGGCGGGGCCGGCTGCCGTCGCGCGCGGGCACCAGAACCGTGACGACGCAGACCGTGCGCCCACCCTGCTCGGAGATCTGAACGGACAGAACCTGTCCGCCCGTCTGCGCGGCGGCCTGGGCGGCGGCGGACGAGCAGCCGCCCTGAGCCAGGAGTTCGGGCCGCTCGTCCGGCTCGTGCGAGGCGGCGGGGGCGAGCGCCGACACGCCGCCCACGCCCGGCGCGGACCAGTTCGCCGAGGAAGGCGAGACCGCCGCCCACAGCGAAAGGCCGGCCATGAGAGGGAGAAGGAGCGTGCGGCGGGTCATCGGCTTTCCCGGTTTCGATCCTCCTTCTTCTAGGCGCCAGCCGCTGAATGTCGAATGAATAGGCCGGGATTTGGCGCGGTCAGCGGATTTCGGCCTGGGCCTGGAAGCGGCCGAGAATGGCGATCACCGCGCCCAGCGCCGAGGCGCCGGCCGCGAGTGCTTCCGCCAGCTGGTCCTGCGCGCCGCCGTCGAGTTGGAAGCCGGCGAGGGCGGCAAGGCTGGCGCAGAGCGCCACGAGCCCGCCCCAGACGGTCTTCGATTTCCACCATTGTTTCGTCTCGATCATGCTGGTCTCCTTGGGGTTTGGATGGATTGGGTTTGGATGGTCAAGGTCGAACCGCCAGCGCGATTCGCCGGGCCACGCCGGCGCCCACGCTGGCGCTCATCTGTGAGACGGCGATGTCGAGGCGCGTGCCGGCCGGGCCGAGCACGGAGCGCCAGGTCGATGCGGCAACGCTCAGCCGCGTCGCCGCTGCCGAGAGATCGAGCGAGCCGCCTCCCAAAGCCGACAGGGTGACGCGATAGGCCTCGTTCTCTTCGCCAAGCGGCGGATCGGCCTCGTCCCACGCGTCCAAGGCGGAGCGGCTGCGGCGCAGCCAGGCGATGGTCAGCGTCCCATCGTCTTCGAAACGGCCCGAGAGATGAGCCGGCGACAAAGGCAGCAGTACGCGGCGGCCAAGCGCGGCCGCCTGCCGGTCGGCCGCCTCGTCGTCGAGTCCCCGCCCGGCGGGAACCGCAAGCCAGGGCCGCTCCTCGCCGAGCCCGGTGAGCGGGGCGGGTATGGCCACGCAGGTTCCGTCGAGCAGCACGAACGGCGCGCCGGCCGCCTGCCCCGCCCGCATGGCGTCCTCCGTGCCGCCCAGCGCGCGCACCAAGCCTGCAAGCCGGAAGCGACCCGGCGCGACCTCCTCGGCATCCCGAAACTGCACGATCTCCCAGGCGCCCGATGTCGAGCGGATCGCCGCTCGGTTGGCACCTGCCAGAAGCGCCGCTTCCGGCACGGAGGCGAGCGCCCCGCGAACCAGATCGACCTCGATCCGGTTGGCCCGGTCCCACACGCCCTCCCGCCCCGCTCCGAGCGGCGCCGTGAGGAAGCCGATCGTGGCGGGGCGGGTCACCCGATCGAAAGGCTGGAAGCCGGAGCCGGTCGGCGAAGCGAAGAGGTCGAGCGGCACGAAGGGCTTGGCGGTCGCCGCCAGAAAGGCGCCTCCCCCGCCCTCGAAGGATGGCAGGTCCATCCAGAACGCCACCGGCCGCGAGGCGATAAGCGGCTGCGCGGAGGCCGGCCCGGAAAGCGAGCCCGCCTCCACGGGCCGCAGCGCGGCCGCGCGAACACGCCGCGCCTCCACCCGCCGCGTCAAGCCGTCCTCGATCCGCTCGATGCGCCAGACGCCGGGCACATCCGGCGCGCGCACGAGATCGCCCGGTGCGAGCGAAAGCTCGGCCGGCGAAAGGGCGAAGCTCGCCGTCTCGCGCTCGCTCCCTTCCCGGTCCAAGAGTTCGGCGGCAAAGCGCCTCGCCTGTCCCTCCGCCAGGATCACCGGCAGTTCCACAGCCGTCTGCCGTGGCCGGTCGGCGTCGCCCAACGCCGCGTCCGCCACCGCCGCCTGATAGGCGCGGGACGGGTCGCTGAAACCCACCAGAACCTCCTCCACCGTCTCCACGGGTTCGGAACGGCGGACCTCGAAGCGCGGCGCGTCGTCATCCTCGGCCAGGGCTTCCAACGCGAATGGGTCGGTTCGCCGAGCGAGCGAGCGAAAGCGCAGCTTCCCGCCCTCCGCGCGCACCTCGGTTCCCGTCAGGCGTAGAAGCTCTTCCAGTTCGGCGCGCGCCGATCCCGGCCCCGACACGAGATAGCCGCCGAGATCGGCCTCGACCGCCGCCGTGTCGCCGGCGTCGAACTCATGGTCGGCCAGCAGCTGATCGATCAGCCCATCCAGCGGCGCGCGGCCAAGCCGCCCCGTCAGCCAGTGCCCGCGCTCCCAATTGGCGCCATCCGCCCAGATCTCGGCCCGGTCGGGAAAGGCCGGCGCCGGCCGCGCGTCCCAGCACCAGAGATGGATCGCCTCCGCCGGCACCATGCGCCCGCCGTAAAGCGGCGAGACCGGATTGTCCGCTTCGCGGAAGCCCGGCGAGGCCGGGTCCCAATGGCCGAGATGCGCCTCGAGGAAGCGGCGCTGCGCCAGATCGTCCCGCCCACCGTTGGAGAAATACGGCCAGTGGCTTTCGGAGGATTTCGGGTCATGGAAGACGTTCGGCTGGTTCGGCCCCTTGTCGATCGCTGGGCAGCCGAGCTCGGTGAACCAGATCGGCTTCGACATCGGCACCCAGCCCGTGGGCAACGCGTTCTCTACCCCGCCGCGCCGCTCGAAATGCCGGTTCGCCCACCAGCCCTTCAGGTCCTTCGGCCGAAACACCCAGGGCTTGCTCAGCCCGTCCGTGATCGGGCTTCGCCGCCCGGCCCGACGCGCCGCCTCGCTTTCATAGTACCAGTCGAAACCTTCGCGGGCGCCGATCGAAGCGCGCAGCGCCTCCCGGTCATAGGGCGACGCGGCCTCGCTCGTGTCTCCTTCGTCCCGCCAGTCGGCCAGCGGCAGGTAGTTGTCGATGCCGACCGCTCCGATGTCCGGCGAGGCCCAGAGGGAGTCGAGATGGTAGAAGACGTCGTTCGACCCATCCTGCGGCTGATGGCCGAAATACTCGCTCCAGTCGGCGGCATAGGTAAGGAGCGTGTGGGGCAGCAGCGCCTTCACGTCCCGCGCCAGCGCCACCAGCGCCTCCACGAAAGGAAAGCGCCCGGCCTCGTCGCGGATCGCGGTCAGCCCGCGCATTTCCGACCCGATGACGAAGGCGTCGACGCCGCCTGCCAGTTTGGCCAGATGCGCGGCATGAAGGATCATGCGGCGGTAGGACCATTCGGCCGGGCCGCCGTAGCGCACCTCCCCGCCTACGATGGCGAAGTCGGCGACGCGGGCCGAGCCGACGAAGCGCAGGACATCCGTCCGCGCCTGCGCGCTTCGATCGGCCGAGCCCGCCCGGCCCGGAGCCTCGTCGAGCGTCATGCGACCGCGCCAGGGATAGGGCGCCTGCTCCGCGCCGCCATACGGGTCCGGCAACGCGTTGCCGGCCGGCACGTCCATCATCAGAAACGGATAGAGAGTCACCCGAAGGCCGCGCGCCCGAAGCTGGGCGATGGCGCGCAGGACGCCGGCGTCCGAGGGCGTGCCGCCATAGGCCGGTGCACCGTTCACCTGGCTGACGAGATGCGCCTGGCCGCGCCCTACGCCGCCCCCGCGCCAGACGATCGTCTCGTCGCGCGCCCGCACCTCGACGCCCGGCCGCACGCTGGCATGGCCCACGCGAAGGTCGTCCGCGAACCAGCTCACCACCAGCGCCGCGCGCTCCAAGCGCGGGCAGAGCGCCGTCAGCTCCTCCAGCGACGCGGCAAAATCGCTCGCGCCGTGCAGCATGTTGCGGTTCGGAAGCCGGTCCGTCCCCGGCCCGATACGCTCGCGCACCGGCAGCGGGTCGAGCCCGTGCTCCGTCGCGCCGGGAATGATCGTCACCGCCCGCAGTCCCGCTTCAAGCGCGCCCACGGGGCGGATCACCTCGCAGCTGATCTGCGGAATGCGGTTGCCCCAGCGCTCCAGCGCCAGATGCTCGAACACGAGATAGGCGAGGCCGCGATAGGCCGGCGCGTTGCCCCGCCCCTGCCGGGCTTCGATCAGGGGATCGGGCTCCTGGTCCTCGCCGCCCTTATGAAGGCGGACATTGACGAGCGACAGGTCGAGCTCCTCGCCATCGGCCCAGATGCGCCGGACATGGGCGATCGGCCCTTCGCAAAGACCGATCGCGACATTGCCGAAATAGCTGTAGGTCGTGACCTCGCTGCGCCCTCGGCCGGCGCCGCCCTTTCCGCCACTGCGCTCCGTGGTCGCCGCTTCCTCGAAGCGCGTCGTCCAGATCACCTGGCCCGCGATCCGCGCCGTGCCGTAGAGCCGGGCGACGCCCGCGCCCTCGTCGGCCTCCATGATGCGGCTGCCGGACAGGCGCGGCCCCTGCCGCTTCGTGCGCGCGCCGAAAAGGCGGTCGTCGATCGCGGAACCGCCGAGCGCGCCGATGGCCCGGCCGGCCATGGCGCCGAAAGGGCCGCCGACGAGCCCGCCCAAGGCGCCGCCCACGGCCTGAAGAAGGATCGTCGCCATGCCTCAGCTCCGGTTGATGAATTGAAAGACACCGGCGATCCGCCCGGCCCAGCCCGGCGTCAGCACCGAGGAAACGACGGAGGCGCCCTCATAAGCGTGGATCAGGCGCAGGGTCCGACCCGCGCCGCCGTCGGGCGCGTCGAGAATCCCGCAATGCTTGGCCGGCCGTCCCTCGCGCCAGCGAAACAGAACGAGGTCGCCCGGTGCCGCCTCGCCCCATTCGATCGGCCGGAAAAGCCGCTGCGCGGCATCGCACATCGGATCGCCCGATCCGGTCTCGGCCCAGTCGGCGCTGTAGGGGCCGGGCGTTTCCGGCTCGGCGCCGTAGACTTCGCGCCAGACCCCGCGCACGAGGCCGAGACAGTCGCAGCCGACGCCCGCGCGGCTGCCCTGGTGGCGATAGGGCGTGCCGAGAAAACCGCGTGCCGCGGCCAGCACAAGCGCCCGCATCACGGCACCACCGGCGAGCCGTCATGCCGCCCGTCGCTCTTGGCGATGCCGAGCGCGCTGTCGGCGCCCGGCAGATGCGGGAAGCCGCGAAAGTTGACGCCGTTGCCGAACCGGTCGCGGCAAGTGGCAAACGAGCGGTCGCAACCCGCCACGAGAGCCACCTGCCCGCCCGCCTCCGGCAGGCGCACGGGCCCCCGATGCAGGAACAATCGCAGCGTTCCCACCTCCTCCCCATCCGCCATCCCGCGCAGCGGCAGCGGCGCCGAGCCGTCCGCCAGGACCAGCCGGCCCTCCGCAAACAAGCCTTGCTCGCCGCGCGCGATCGCCTGAACCGGGCGAACCAGGATCACCGCGTCCGACGCGGACACGACCACGACCGAACGTGTCCAAGGTGCCAGATCGACCCCGCAGCGCCGATCTCCCAAGACGGCGTCGCAGCGGCGGCGATAGGTCCGGCCGCGCTGGCGGTCGAGCCGGGCGGCCAAGCCGCGCAGTTCGGCGCGAAAGCCCCCCGGCCCCCGCGTCACCTCGCCGAGATCGGCAACCTCCATCAGAACGTGATGGCTCGGCTCGTGCCAATCGACGCGGAAGCTTTCGACGCTGGAGCCGTCGAACAGGCCGCGTTCCACATCCGCCTCGCGAATCGCCTCGTCGGAAAAGCCGCCGTCCACCGCCTCGGTCCCGGCGCCCAGCCCGCGCGCCGCTTCGCTCTCGCCGGCCGTCCAGCCGCTTCGGGCGCGAAACAGGGTTCCAGCGAAGCGGAGATCCTCGTCATGATCCGTGAAGCCGAACACGGCGCCGTCGCGCCGCGTCAGCCGCCAGGCGCTGGCGAGCGTCGTCGCCGGCTGTTTCAGCCGCGCCTGGAACTCCGGGGACAAGGTTCTCATGGCCGGATCTCCACCAGCGGAATGGATGGGATGTCGCCGGCCTCGAAGGCGGCGACGTTGACGGCGAGATGATCCATGTCGAAGCGCACCGGCACGTCGAACTCGAAACCGGCCGTTACCGCGCCGCCGACCGGCGGCGCGGCGGCGAAGGTTAGGAGCCCGGTCGTGGCGTCGATGTCGGCGTCGGTCACGACGCCGTTCACCGCCGCCCGCACCGTGCCGGCCAACGGCTTGCGGATCGGCCTGACATAGGCGTCCGCGCCGGTGCCGTAGCGTTTGACGAGTTGGAAGCCGCGCGCTGCGCCATCGCCGGTGCCGAGCGGCTGATCCAGAGCGGTCACAGGCTTGCCCCAGCGCGCCGAGGCAGCGTCGAACGGGTCGCGGAAGCGAAAGCCGACGAGCCGCCCGCGCCGCGCCTCGAAGAACTCGAGCACGCTGACGAGATCGGCTAGGCTCTTGACGCCCGAGCCCGCGTCGTAGCGCCGCCAGGAATGGCGCGTGCGCTGGTTGCGGTTCTCGTAGCCCGTGGAAAGGCGCACGATGTCGGTTCGCCGCTCCGGCCCGCCCGAGGTGCCGAAGGCGACGGCCAGCGGGAAGCGTTCCTCGCTGAAGGAGGCGATCATCTCAAAGGCCCCTCTGGCCGCGCAAGGCGGCGCGCGCCAGCATCGCCTGGATCTGCGTTTCCGCGCGGCGGAAGCTCTGCGCGTCGGGCGTCGAAACGTTGAAGGTGACCGAGGACCCGCCGCGCCGCCCGCCGTCCACCGCAACGCCGAGCGAGCCGTCCGCGCCGCGCTTCAACGGCATGATCGCCTCCGCGCCCGCCTCGCCCATCAGACCGACCTGCCCGCCGGCCGGAAAGAAGCTCGGCGCGCGCACCACGCCGCCCTTGGCGAAGGGAACGACGCCCGGTGCCGGCTGCACGCCCGCGCCCTGCCCGCCCGCGCCCCCCGTCAGGCCGGACAGCAACGAACCGACGACGCTTCCGGCCAGATTTGACAATGGCTTGAGCGCGGCGTCGAGGGCGATGGTCGAGATGCGGCTGCCCAGCCCCTTGAGCACGGTGTCGAGGGAGCGCCCGCCGCCGGCCGCCCCCTTCAGCGCGGCCGTCAACGCGGCGCCGAAACGGTCGGCGCGCGTGGAGAGGTCGGTCAAGGCGCGCTCGAAGCCGCTCGTGTCGGCTTCCACGGCAATGCGCATCGTGTCCACGGACGGGTCCATGTCATCTCCGATCGGGATAGAGTTGAAGAAGCTCGCCGAGCCGCGCGCGGCTCGGGCCGCCTCCGCGTGCGTGAGAGAAGGGCGACGCCAAAGCGGCCAACTCACGCGGGCTCAAGGCCCAGAAGTCTTTGGGGCTGAGACGAAGCGTGCCGAAGCAGAGCGCCATCGCCTCGTCCCAGGGAAAGGCCGCCGCGCCGGCTTCCTTGGCCGGGGCCGGCGCGGCGGCGCTCAAGGGCGCGGCGGGGCGG
>NZ_BBWL01000027.1:0-68224 GCF_001463785.1 Aureimonas sp. AU40 | reverse complement strand
CTCCTCGCCCGTGCCGAAGGCCGCTTCCAGAAGCTCGGCCGCCAGCGCCGCCGCGCCCGCCGCGCCTCGCTCGAAGCGCATGGCGGCGACCGCCTCGTCGCTCGCCGTCTCGCCCGCGCCGCGAAGGCCCGCTGCGATGATCCGGGTCAGATCGCGCGCCGAAAGCCGGCCCGAGCCGAAACGCTGGGCGAGCGCGGCGATGTCCTCCAGCGCGAAGGCGTCCTCCAGTTCGGCCAGCGCCCCCAGCGTCAAACAAAGCCGGTGCTCGCGCCCGTCTATCATGGCGGCCACCTCGCCGCGTCGCCGGTTCGCACCCATCAGATGGCCTCGAAGGTCAGCGCGCCGGCCGATTCCAGCGTCATCTCGAAGCTGACCTCGCCATTGTGCTCGCCGGCATATTCCAGCGCTGTGATCTGAAACGGCCCGCTGACACGCCCAAAATCCGGGATCACGGCCTGGAAGGGCGCGATCCGCCCTTCGAAGAAAAGCTTGCGCACTGCCATGTCGGAGGCCGCGTCCTTGAAGATGCCGGCGCCCGACAGTGCCGCGCGCTGCACGCCCGCCCCGCCCAGAAGCTCGCGCCAGCGCCCAGCGCTGTCGCTGTTGGTCACGTCCACCGTCTCTGCGTTGAAGGAGATGCGGCGCGAGCGAAGCCCCGCCACCGTCTGAAACACACCGCTCGTTTCCGCGTCGAGCTTCAGGAGAAAGTCCTTGCCCTTTTGCGCGCCCATGGCCGCCTCCAAAATTTTGCGCATTAAAAAAGGGCGGCTCGAAAGCCGCCCTCGTGTTCGATTAAAAAGTCTGGTGCTGGCTCAGGAGGCCAGCGGCTCCGTCACCGCGCGAAAGCGCAGGATACCGTGATAGGCTGGCGAGTCCGGCTCCTGCCGCGCCTCGGCGAATTGCAGCCGGAGGTTCACCAGACGATGCGTCTCCAGCGGCAGGCTCGCGTCGTTCAGCCGGCCCGCGATCTTGTCCATGATCTCGTAGGTTTCCTGCTTCGAGCCGCCCTTGGCCCAGACATGCAGGGTCAGGATATGCTCGGCCCCGTCCTCCGTGCCGGTGGACCAGTCGATCACCGCCGTCCGTCCCAGCGTCAGATAGGGAAAACTTGCCCGCTCGGGCACGCGGTCGAAAATCTTCGGGCCGCCGAGAAGCTTGGTCAGCGCCGCGTCGGCCGTCAGCGCGCCGAGGATGGTCGTCTGCAATTCCGCCGAGGGGTGCGACATGCTCTGAGAACCTTTCCATGCCTGCGATCACGTCTGATACATCATATAATATGACGTGAGCATTACGGGCGCCATTCCCGATTCGTTAAAATTGCGTGAGGATTTTCCCGGCCCGGGTCGCTTTCGCGAAGACGAGCCGCCTCCTCCCGTTGGTCTAAGCGCTCGGCAAGCGCCTCGACCACCCGCCGTCGCATCTCCTCGCGAAGCGCGGCTCTGTCGAAACGCACTCGCACTAGGCCGATCATGCTTCCTCCTCGCAGCGGCAGACGAGCCAGCGGCCGGTCTCGTCGGGGTCGTGCAGGCTGCGGATCAGGAGCCGCCGCGCCCCCAGGCGAAACGCCATTCCCCGTACGAGGCCCGCCCGCGCCCGCAGGGTGACGCGATGCGTGATCGCGACGATCCGCTGCCCGAGCTTCTCCTCGACGATCGCGGTCAGGGGCTCGACGCGAACCGAGGTCTCGCCCACCTCCACCCAGTTCTCCCGCGCTCCGCCGGAGCCGTCCGTCACGAGGTCGTTGCGCTCGATCGCCGCCCGCTTGGTCAGAAGGCCGGGGTCCAGAAACAGGAGCGCCATGTCAAAGCCTCGGCGCCCGAAAGGGAGCGATCAGCGCGCGCGCCAGTGGCGGCATGAAAGCCGGCTGCAGCGCTGGGCCGACCGTGCCGCGCGTTTCGAACGCGGCCGCCGCCAGGCGCAGGATGGCGAGCTTCAGCGCTTCCGGCACATCCTCCGCGCGCTGCCCGGCCCGAACTTCCACCTCTACCCCGTTCGGCGCGCGACCAGCGAGCCCAGGCGGCAGGATCAGATGTGCGCCGAAGGATTTAGCCTCCAGCCGAAACGAAGCGGGATCGAGCGGCGCCGCCGTTCCCCGCTCGTCGAAGCCGATCGCCTCCAGCACGCTGCGGATCGGGCGCCGACGGATGGCGAGAACCGCGCTCGCCGGGTCCGGCTCGAAGGCGATGCGCACGCGCCGCTCGGTCAGCACCAGCCCCGTTTCCGCCTCCACCGCCTGCCGGGCGGCCTTCAGGCAGGTGGCCACCAGCGCGTCCTCGTCGTCGCGGTCGAGCCGTAGAAACGCCTTCGCCTCGGCCAGCGAAACCGGCTCCGCCGAGGTCTTGTCCAATTCGATCCAGATCATGTCCCGCCAGCCCCGTTTGAAACGAAAAAGGGCCGGGCGTGTGCCGCCCGGCCCCGTCCTGCCGTCGCCCCTCCGTCAGGCGGAGAAACGCAGATACTTCGCCGCGTCGAAGTCCTGAATGCCGCCGCCGACCCGCTTGGTCGTGTAGAACAGGACGTAGGGCTTGGCGGAGTACGGATCGCGCAGAACGCGCACGCCCTGGCGGTCGACCACGAGGTAGAAGCGCGAGAAGTCGCCGAAGGCGATGGCGCTCGCCCCCGCCGCGATGTCGGGCATCGCTTCCGCTTCAACAACGGAAAAGCCCATCAGGCTCGCCTTGGCGCCGACGGCGGCCGGCGGCTGCCAGAGATAGTTGCCCTCCGCGTCCTTGAGCTTGCGCACGGCGCTCTGCGTGCGTCGGTTCATCACGAAGGAGGCGTTCTGGCGGTAGCCCGCCTTCAGGGCGTAGACGAGGTCGATCAGCGCGTCGGAGCCCCCCGCCGCCGCGAAATTGCCATTGACGCCGGTCGAGACCGTGCCGACCTTGCCCCAGGCCCACTGCGCCTCGGGCACTGTGTCGTAGCTCATGAAGCCCTTGGGCTTGGCCGCGCCGTCGCCGGTGACGAAGGCGACGCCCTCCTGCGTGGCGAAGGCCTGTTCCACCTCCTCGCCGATCCAGCTGTCGATGTTCACCGCCGCGTCGTCGAGAAGCGCGTTGGTCGCGGCCGGCATGGCGTAGAGCTCCATGGTCGGGAACACGAGCTCGCCGAGTTGCGGCTGCGCGGTCTGCGGCCGGGCATCCGTCTCGCCCACCCAGCCGGTCTGCGCTCCATTCAGCGCGAACGGCTTCTTCAGAACGGCCGCCGACACAGCGCGGATGCCCGCAATGCCTCGGATGGGCGAGACATTGGCAAGGCGCCGGCCGATCTCAGCCTCGGTCTCGGGCGGCACCAGAAAGCCGCCATCCGCGCCGACGAGGCCGGACATCGCCTTTTCCTCCAGGCGCCGCATCCGCCCCTCGTCGCCGGCGCGGACATAGGCCTCGAAGGCCGAGCGGTGTTCGCTCGGCAGGGCCTGCGCGCCCTCGCCGCCCACCGGCGGGCGCAGATTGCGCAGCACCAGGCGCTCCATGCGCTTCTCATGATCGTCCATCGCCTTGGACAGGCGATCGACCTTCTCGTCGGTCACCGGGTCGGCGCTCATGCGCCGCTCGATCTGATCCAGCCGCTCGTCGTTCGCCTCGCGAAAGGCGTCGAAGGCGCGCATCAGTTCGTCCAGCGTGTCCGGCCCCGCCGCGCTCGCGCCCGTGCCGGCCTTGGTCTCGATCGCGCCGCTCGTCATCGTCTGCATGGGATCTCCTTGATGGAAGGGGAAAGGGTGGCATCCGCGATCCGCCGGGCGGCGGCCGCGAAACGGTGGAGGAGATCGCCGCGCGCTTCGCGCACCCGCGCCGCTTCCTGCATGGGGAAGGTCACGATGGAGATCTCCAGAAGGTCGATGTCGAGAAGCAGGCGCCGAGCGCCCCTCTCGCGGAGCGGGCGGCTCGCCCGCGTCCGAAAGCCGATCGAAAGCCCGTCCAGGGCCTCGGCGCGAAGCAGCGCGAAAGCCTCGCGGCCCTGCGCCGTGTCGAGCGCGAGCTGCCCTTCGGCTAGCAAGCCGCGCCCGTCCTCGATCAGTCTGGTCCAGACGCCGATCGGCTTCGTCGGGTCGTGCTGCCACAGCATCCGAATGCCGCCGACGCCCCGCTCGCGCAGCGCGCGGGCGAAGGCACCGGGCCGGATGCGGTCGCCCGACAGGTCCGTGCACTCGAAAAGGCTGGCATAGCCCGACACGAAACCGGGCGACGGCGGCGCGGCCGCCGCGCGCGAAACGTTCGGCACGCTCCTCACGAGCCGCCCCCGCGCCGGCCGGCGGCAGCCGCCAGCCCTTCGGCAAAGCGCTGGAGAACGCCGAGCGCCCACCAGGCGCAGAGGCTGGCGGCGGCCGAGCCGATCAGCGCCAGTTCCGCCGCGCCGATGCGCTCGGTGAAGCCGAGATGATCGGCCAGCGCCAGCCCGGCCGGCCCGCCGAACACGAGGCCCGTCACCGCACCGGCCAGAAAGCGCACCGCCGCATCCCTTCGCCCGGCCGGCAGCAGGTAGGCGATCGAGATCACCGATCCGCCCACCGCCCCGGCAAGCTTCGCGCCCCAGAGCGCGAGCGGCGAGACGACGTCTCCCGTCATCGTATCCATGATGGTTCCTTTCGAAAGCTCAGCGCCGGCGCGGCCCGTAGCCGACCGCCTCGCGCTTCTCGTCGTCGTCCAGAAAACCCGCCGCCCCCAGCCGCGCCCAAAGCGCCTCGCGCTCGACGGACAGGCCCTCGACCCGGTCGGCGTCGAAGCCCAGCCGCAGCCTTCGGCCGGGCTCGAACCCTTCGTCGAGCCAATCGCCCAGCGCGGTCAGCAGCCGGCCGAGCAGCGGCAGGACGGTGAGCCGGAACAGCGCCCGGTTGGCCTCGGCGTAGTTGGCGTAGGTCGCGTCGCCCGGAATGCCGAGCAGCATGGGCGGCACGCCGAAGGCGGTGGCGATGTCGCGCGCCGCGCCGTTGCGTGCCTCGATGAAGTCCATGTCGCGCGGGGTCAGCGCCATGGCCTTCCAGTCCAGCCCGCCCTCCAGCAGCATGGGCCGCCCCGCCCTCGCCGCGCCGGCATAGCCGCTTTCGAGTTCGACCTTCAGCCGCTCGAACTGGTCGGCCGAAAGATTGCCGCCGTCGCCGGGCTGGTAGACCAGCGCGCCGGAGGGCCGGGCCGAATTGTCGAGCAGCGCCTTGTTCCAGCGCGTCGCGGCATTGTGCAGGTCGAGCGCGGTCTGTGCGGCCTGGAGCGGCGCAAAGCCCTCGCCATCCCCCAGCGGGTGGAACAGCCGGATCGCCAGAACCGGCGCCGCCCCTTCCTCCGCTTCCAGCGGCAGGCGCCGCGCGCTGGAGCCGGCGCGATACTCCACCGCTTGCGGCCACCCGTCCGCGCCGCAAAGGACGCGCACCCGGTCCGGCCGCAGAGCGTGAAGCTGGCGCGGCTGTCCACTCAGCGAAACCGCCTCCACATGCGCCGCGCCCGAGAGCAGCAGATGCCCGCAGAGCGTTTCCAGAAAGCCCGGCCCGTCCTGCATCGGGTTTGGCCGGCGCAGAAGGTCGAGGATGGGATGCGTCTCCACCTCCGCCGGGCCCTCGTAGAGGAGGATCGGAACGGCGGCAGCCGTCTCCGCAATCAGCCGGACGCAGCGATAGACCACCGGGTTCTGCATGAAGCCGACCCGGGAGAGCGCGGCATAGGAGCGCTCGCTCCAGGCCGCCGCGTCGCCCGAGCCACCGCCGAAGACGAGTGCGCCGCCGGTGGATTTGCGTTCGGGCACGCGCGCGCCCTCGCCGCCCAGGCGCGCCAGCGCCCGCAGCCGTAAAGCCAGTCCCATGGATGTCTCCAGATGTTTTGGTGAGCCGCACGGCCTGCTTGGCCAAGTGCAGCGAAGGAGAACCAAATTGCTTGTTCGTCCCGCCAAAGGCGGACGGGAACCAACGCCGCGTTGGTCATCGACGCGAGCGAAACGGCACTGAGGCCTTAGGGAAGGTCGCGCTAGGCGAGAGCCGTCCATCGCCTCGAAATGCGCCTGACGAAATCTCCGGTCAGAGAATGCCGCAGGGCCAAGCCTTCGCGACGAGAAGACCCGACCGGCCGACCCTCGCGAGGCTTTGTCAGGTCCATTAAAGACTGCGAATGCGCGGCGCCGCCTGCGCCTGCGTCAGCGCCGTCACCGCCCAAACCAGCGCGTCCAGCCGGTCGGGCGAGCGGCCGTTCGACAGGCCATCCGGCCCGAAGTCGCACATCTCGTCCTCCAGTTCGGCGAAGCTGCCGGCATGGCGCACGCGCCCTTGTTCGTAGAGCGTGGCGACGGGCTCGGCCCGCAGCCACTTGCCCCGCGTCGCCCGCACGCTGGAAACGGGCAGATGCGGCGCCACCGCCGCGATGACCGATCCCACCATGTCGCCCCCCTGGTTCACCTCTGCGACGATGCGGTCCGCCTCGACTTCGGCAAACAGCGACACGGCCCGCGCCGCCCATTCCGGCGGCTTCAACCCGCGTCGGCTCCGATCGGCCAGCACATAGACGATGCCGTCCTCGCCCATCCCCGCCGCCACGAGACCACAGGCGTCGGAGCGCTGCGTCGCCGTTGCCGGCGGGTCCACCGCCACCACGACACGGCGAAGGGCCGGCGCGGCGCGAACCCGCCCTCGGTCGATCGCGGCGCGGCTGAACAGGGCATCCTCGCGCCCGTCCACCAGCTCGCCGTCGAGTTCCTGCCGCCCGAGCCGCGATCCGCCATAGCGCGCCTCCATTGCGGCCAGAAAGCCGGGCGCCAGATGAGCGCGGTTTTCCACGGTGCGCATATGAGTCACCCGCGTTCCCGGCTCGGCCATCAGGCGTTTCAGCAGCGGCACGGCGCGCGGCGTCGTGGTCAGCGCCATGCGGGGCGTCTCGCCGAGACGCAGCGCCAGTTGCAGGTTGTCGAAACAGTCTTCCGCATGGGTCCATTTGGCGAGTTCGTCGCCCCAGGCCGCGTCGAACTGGTAGCCGCGCAGGGCGTCGGGGTCCTCCGAGGAAAAGATCTGAGCCACCGAGCCATTGGCGAAGACCAGCCGCCGTCGCGTCGCCTCGAAGACCGGCCGCGTCTCGTAATGTAGCGCCTTCAAGCCGCTCTCGCCCTCGACCATCACCTCACGCGCGTCGCCCAGCGTTTCCGCCACCAGCGCGATGCGCCCGTGAACGCGCCCGGCCAGCGGCTTTTGGCCGAGCGCCAGCGCGCGCACCCATTCCGCCCCGGCGCGGGTCTTGCCCGAGCCGCGCCCGCCGATCAGCAGCCATTGCCGCCAGTCGCCCGGCGGCGGAAGCTGGGAGGGCCGCGCACAGGCCGCCCAGTCCGGCATGGCCCGGACGATCACTCGTTTAGGCTGGCGGGCGATCTCCGCCTCGACCGCCCGCCAGAAAGCGGCGTCGCCCAGCGCCGCCCCGTCCCCCTCCATCCCTTCCAAATGCGCGCCGTCCGCGATCGCCCCGGCCGCCTCTCTCAAGACGCGGCCTCCGGCCCCGGCGCGAACAATCCGCCGCGCTCCGCCCGGCGCGCGTCCAGCGCCCGCAGTCGCTTCAGCATCTCGGCGCGCAGCCGCTCGGTTTCCACGTCGTCCCCCTCTGCCGCCGCGCTGCGGCCCAGCGCCTCGATCTCGCGCAGTTCCAGAAGCTTCTCCAGGCTGCGCGTCAGTTGGCCGATCGCCTCGATCCGCGCCTTCCCGTCCGCCGATCGAAGCGGGGTGTTCTCATCCCCGTCCGTCCCCCTGCGCCGCGTCGGCCGGCCCGCTTCCAGCTGCGCCAGTTCCTCCGTCAGGGCTCGCAGCAGCCGGTCCGACAGCAGTTTGGACCTCGCCTTTCCCGCCATGCTTGTCCCCCAAAGCAAAAGGCGGCCGTTCCTTTCGGAACCACCGCCTCTAAACCCACTCTCTCGATTGTGTCAGTACCCTACCTCGGCACCGTCACGCTGTCAATGACTATTTTCCTAATTACATACGTGACAAAGCAAGGCTGAGTCGCTAGGTTTTTGGGCGTGACAGGCTGGCATTTGCCTTTGAAGGGCGAAGGAGATGAATGAAGATAGGAAAGATTTCATGCGTCAGGATCTGGATATAGAGATCACTGCTGGCATGATGGCTCGCCTCATTGAGGCCTTGGAAGAGTCTGGGTTCATTGGGGAGGATGGAACGGGATCTGTACCGCCAACCCTAGCTTTCGAGCTATTGGATCAAGCGCTGAACAATCCTTGCTCTGGAGGAGTGAGGGCTCAATCAGCTGAGCGAGAAGCATTAAGTTTTCTCGAATTCCATCGCACTCGCCAACCATAACTAGAATGTCGTTTTGAGATGTCCCAGGAATTGTACGTGGATCAAGATTTGACATCTTGATAAGATTGGCTGGGATTAGCATAGGCTCTATTAGTCGAACGTAGATTGTTCCTCTTTGAGTTTTGCCATTTAGCAAGTTGCCATGGGCGCAGCGATTTCGGATCTTTTTTGTTCGGCGAATTTTTTTTGAGATCTCGTCAAATGACTTGGTCAAAAACTCGACCATATGAGCATGCTTACTGCTGATGGTGGCTATATTGGACAGCCGCAGATCGATCATTTCTTTGACAAGTTCTAGCTTTCTGTCGACGCTGTTTGTGCTGTATATGGTCAGGCTCGCAAGGGTAGTGTCCTGAGCTAACGACAGCCTACCCAGGATGATTGCAAAGCAGCTATCAATTCCGCTGAAAGCCAGCATTGCTCGACCTACGGCTTCGTATAGCTTCTGTGTCTGAGCTTCTAAATCGCGCGCCTCTGATTTCGATAGGTTTTCCATGGCAAACTCCGATGACCAGAAACGGGACGAGGTTCTAAAGCGCCTTCTCCAGACTCCACCGCAGCCGAAAGGCCCGAAGGAGGGCGGAGGTGTCGGGCGCGCACAACAGCGCGCGCCCGATGGGTCTATGGACAGTGAGGGAGTGCCAGGAGATTGTTAAGGCTCGGTGCCATCGGACTCGGTCTTAATGTAGCGGCGGCCATTCCGGCTTGAGGTAATAATCCAGACCGAATTTCCGGCGGTATCCACCGTCCAAAATTTGTCTCCGCCGTCGATGAGGTTGATCATTTGATCGACGGTGCGGTACCAGCCGCTCCCACCTGAGCCACCGACGCCTCGCATGCGTCGGTCTCGATCGGCGTTGTCTGGCTTGTGGCATGTGACTTGGAAAGTGCCCACGTAAGGCTCCTATAAAGAGAGCCGGGCTTGACCAAACCACGAAACCGGATCTTTATGCCGGTGTTCATATCGCGTCTGTCCCGCAGCCTGGCTCTAACGGGTTGTGCGGGCAACTCCGGGACCGCTGGCGCCAACCGGCGGTCCCACTGAGTCGTCAGCCAAGCATTGCGGGCTACACTCAACTTCAAGTCAAGCCTGTTCCGCCTTTGTCCCGGACTTCCACATCTTGCGCTTGTGGAGGAAGCGCTGCGCCTTCTGCTTAGGTTTGACCGGCTTCGTTAATCCCCCGATAGGTCAATCGCTTGCCTTCAGTGCCAGCAAGAGCGAGATCACGACGCTGAACGTCTGAGACGCCAAGCTTGGAGCGGGCGTTGTAGCGGAAGCCGAACTCAGCAAGATAGCGGTGAAGATGGGCCTCGCCGCAGTGGTGATAGACGCCCTTCATGCCGCGCTTGAAGATGCCGAAAACGTTCTCAATCGTGCTCGAATGGATCGCGACACCAGCCTCATAGCGGACGTACTCGCCAGCGGAATGCTTGGTGGTGGCATGACCGCCTTTGAACTCAGTGCCGAGGTCTGTGTAGAGGCGGCTTTCGTCAGTGTAGAAGATGCTCTCGCGAGAGACGTTGTGAACGACGATATCGCGGACGCTGATCTTGGTGGCGTGATTGACGTGGAACATGCGGACCATGCCGCCGCGCTCGACGAGGCCGATGATCGTGCGCTTGTGAGCGCCGCCTGACTTGCCGCTTTTGGTCGGGGTCGCGACACGGCCACGGCTGAGCTGGGCGGGTGTTTCGCACTTACCGAAGTAGGTCTCGTCAGCTTCCACCGTCTTGCCAGCGCCACCGAGAGGGCCGGAAGACGCAACGTCCTCGCGCATAGCCTCGCGAATGCGGTGGCACATGAACCAAGCGGTCTTGTAGGTGACGCCGAGCATGCGGTGGATCTGGTGAGCGCTCATGCCCTTCTTGGAGGACGTGAGAAGGTGGGTGGCCAGGAGCCACTTGTTCAGGGCGATCTTGGAGCGCTCGAAAACGGTTCCGACCGTGACCGTGAACTGACCACGGCAAGCCTTGCACTGGTAGAGGCCAACGCGGTGAGCTTTACCGGCGAGCCCGGTGATCGTGGTTTGGTCGCAGTTGCCGCAATGAGGGCAGATCGCGCCGTTCGGCCAGCGAATGCCCTCAAGGTGGACGCGGGCCGCATCGGCGTCGGTGAAAATGGGGTTCAGCAGGTCGGTCATCAGTGCGGCTCCTATCATCTGACCGTAAACGATGACCTCTGCTTTGTCACGTATATAATTAGGATTATTTTCCTATTTAGGAATTTCGACCTTTTCACCGATCGCAAACCCGTCCCCGGGGTCCTCCCCGGGCCAGTCCGCCAGATGGTCCTCGTAGTCTTCCAGCTCCATGCCCTCTTCGCTGACGGTCTGCCCCTGCACCGAAATGCCCGCCAGATGCACGGTTTCCGGGTCGCCCGAGATAAGCGGGTGCCACCATCGGAGATCCCGCCCCTCGGCCACCAGCCGATAGCCGCAGCTCGGCGGAAGCCAGGGGATGGAGCGCACCGTCGCGGGGTCGAGCGCGACGCAGTCCGGCACGCTGTCGAACCGGTTGGGATAGTCGGAGCAGCGGCAGCTCTCGCCGTCCAGGAGCTTGCAGGCGACGCGGGTCCAGATGATGTCTCCGGTGTCCCAGTCTTCCAGCTTGTTGAGGCAGCAGCGTCCGCAGCCGTCGCAGAGCGATTCCCACTCCGGCCCCGTCATCTCCTCCAGCGTCTTGCGCTTCCAGAAGGGTATGTTGCTCAAAGACCGCACCTGCCGATTTGCTTCATCATTTCCGCTTTTGGCCTTGTTCCGCCATGCAATCTCCACACCTCTTCCCCCACGAAGGGGCAGGCGAGGAAGGCAGGTTCGATTGTCTCCCGAACCGCTTCCTGTAGAATGAGCCGACAGGCGGCGGAAGCCTGCCGGAGGATGGTGTAGACCGTGCCCAGACAGAGCCCGACCAAGCCCGGCAGACGCAAGCTCCCCTTCGGCCTGATCGAGATCGATGCTTGGCTGGACAGCAGCTTGTGGCGGTTTTTTCATGGCCTTTCCAGCTTTTGGGAAAGCGTCACGATCTTTTCGCGAAGGTTTCGCGTGCGCGGGCCCAACCGTGTGGCCGTGGAGCTCTGCTGCGAGGCGCTGACGCTCGGGCTCGGCGGCTTCGTCGTGCTGCTCGCCCTGTCCCAGCCCGCCATGAAGATGACCCGCCACGGCCTGCCGCAGCAGGCCGACTTCTCCGTTCAGTTCCTCGATCGGCACGGCAACGAGATCGGGCGGCGCGGCATTCTCAAGGCCAATGCCGTGCCGATCGACGAGATGCCCGACCATTTCGTCAAGGCGGTTCTGGCGACGGAGGATCGCCGCTTCTTCGAGCATTGGGGCATCGACTTTCTCGGCCTCGCCCGCGCGCTCGGCGAAAACGCCCGGGCGGGCGGCGTCGTCCAGGGCGGCTCGACCCTGACGCAGCAGCTTGCCAAGAATGTCTTCCTGTCCAACGAGCGCTCGCTCGAGCGCAAGATCAACGAGGCGTTCCTCTCGCTCTGGCTGGAAGCCAATCTCACCAAGCGCGAGATCCTCGGCATGTATCTCGACCGCGCCTATATGGGCGGCGGCACCAATGGTGCGGCGGCGGCGGCCGAGTTCTATTTCGGCAAGAATATCCGCGACGTGAATCTCGCCGAGGCCGCCATGCTGGCCGGCCTGTTCAAGGCGCCGACCCAATACGCCCCGCACAACAACCTGCCGGCCGCCCGCGCCCGCGCCAACGTGGTTCTCGGCGCCATGGTGGATGCCGGCTTCATGACCGAGGGCCAGGTCATCGCCGCGCGGCGCCATCCCGCGACCGCGGTCGACCGAGCCTCCGTCATGCAGTCGCCGGACTATTTTCTCGACTATGCCTTCGACGAGATCCAGCGCCTCGCCGCCGATCTGCCGCAGCGCACATTCGTCGCGCGCACAACGATCGACATCGGTCTGCAGAAGCTCGCGGACGAGAGCGTCGATTTCCACCTTCGCCAATACGGCAAGACCTACGGCGTCGAGGAAGGCGCCATGGCCGTGCTGGATGACGACGGCGGCATCGTCGCGCTGGTCGGCGGGCGGGATTACGGCCTGTCGCAGTTCAACCGCGCGACCCGCGCGATGCGCCAGCCGGGCTCGTCCTTCAAGGCCTATGTCTATGCCAGCGCCATGGAGAACGGCCACAAGCCGACCGACTTCATCGTCGACGGCCCGGTGCGCGTCGGCAACTGGATGCCGCAGAACTACGGCAACAGCTTCGCCGGCCGTATCCAGATCCAGGACGCGATGGCCCGGTCGCTGAACACGGTCGCCGTCAAGCTCAGCCAGGAAACGGGGCCGGGCAAGGTCGCCGCGCTCGCCAAGTCCTTCGGCGTGGAGACGCCGCTGCGCGGCGACAAGACCATCGCGCTCGGCACCAACGAAGTCACCGTGCTCGATCAGGCGACGGGCTATTCCGTCTTCCCGGCGGGCGGCCTGTCCTCGCAGCGCCATTCCGTCGAGCAGATCCTGCTGGCCGACGGCACGGTGCTTTGGGACGCGCGCCTCAACCTGCCGCCGCGCCACCGTGTGCTGTCGGAACAGGCGACGAAGAGCATGAACGAGATGTTCGTGCGCATTCCCGAGATCGGCACGGCGCGCCGCGCCCGCCTGTCCATGACCCGCGCCGGCGGCAAGACCGGCACGACGCAGGGCTATCGCGACGCTTGGTTCGTCGGTTTCACCGGCAATTTCACCGCCGCCGTCTGGTACGGCAACGACAGTTTCAAGCCGACCAACAAGCTCACCGGCGGCGGCCTGCCGGCCATGACGTGGCAGCGCTTCATGGAAGCGGCGCACCAGGGCGTGGAGCTACGGCCCATCCCCTATATCGACAATCCCATCCCCGCGCCGGGCTCGGTCGAGGTGGCCAAGGCGGAGGGCGAGGGTGAAATCCCCCGCATCTCGCGCCCCAGCCTCGTCAACAACGCCACGCAGAAGGTGCTGGCCGATGTCGAGCACATGCTTCTCTCCGCGCCGCCCGTGCCGGCCGAGAAGTTCGCGGCGGCAAGCGGCCCCTCCGCCGTGCCGCCGGCCCGCCCCGTCGCCAGCCCATGATGCGAGCCCCTCCCCTCGAGGGGTCTGGCGCGCGGCGGCATTCGGGGCGATAGAGCGGGCGATGCGCTTTCTGTTTCTGATCCTTCTCACCTTCGGGCTCGCCCTTGGCCTCGGCACGCTGTCCGTCGCCTGGATGATCGACCATTTCGAGGGCACCGAGATCGTCGTGGTCGGCCCCTGGCATGCCGACCGCACGGCCGGCTCCCCTTCGGCCGACCCCTATGCCAAGGCGCGCCAGGCCCGCTCGGGCAATCTGACGCTGGGCCTTGGCGAAGGCGTCGCCTTTCGCGCGCGTGTCGATTCCGACAATCGCGAACTCCGGCGCGAATGCTCCTATCGGCTGGAAGGCGCCTATCCCCCGGCGCGCATCGCGACGCTCGCGGCCTATGATTTCGACGGGCGCCTGATCGAGGCAGGCGGCGAGCGGCCCGATCATCTCGTGTCGCTGAACTGGATGCGCGAGGACGACAACGCGGCGGTGATCGCAGTCGGCCCGGTGGCTAGGCCCGGCAACTGGCTGGCGACGGCGGGGGACGGCGGCTACATCCTCGCCCTCACCTTCTACGACACGCCGGTCAGCACCGACAGCGGCGCCGCGCCCATCCCGATGCCCCATATCGTCAGAACGGATTGCCAACCGAATGGGTAAGCTTCTCCTGGCGATCCTGATCGGCCTCGTCGGCGCGGGCATCGTCCATATCGCCGTCATCCTGTCGATTCCCGGTCAGGCCGACAACGACGCCTGGAGCCGCCTGTCGCGGCTCGGCCCAGCCTTCTCGACCGTGCGGATCGGCTTTGCCGAGCCGGAGGGCGATCGCCACGCCGGCTCCCCGGCGGGCTTCGTCTTCGTGGACCCCGCCTTCATCGACGTCGCCTGTCGCTTCTCGGTGGAGGATGGGCCGGTGCGCCTGTTCTCGGACGACAAGACGCGCTTCTGGACGGCCTCGATCTATGCGCGAAACGGCGACAATCTTTATTCGATCAGCGAGCGCGTGGCGCTCGAAGGACGGCTGGATCTTCTGGTCGGCACGGCCGAACAGCTCGACCTCGCGCGCATCGAAGGCTCCTCCAGCACGATCCCGACCGTACCGGTCGCCGTCACCGGCGAGGAAGGCTATCTCACCGTCCGCGCCTTGGTTTCCGCCGAAAGCGAGCGTCCCTTCGTGGATCGCTTCGCGCGCTCTGTGATCTGTCGCCCCGCGACGGCGGAAGAAGCCGGCACGCCCGCGTCCTGAGAGGCTGTTTGACGGCGCGGCAGCTTAAGGGCCAGCGCGTTATTCCTCGATAACTACGAGGCGCCAAACGCCATCGAGACCTTTGGCATGGCCAGACATTCGCGACGACACCGGCACCGAAAAGAGCCGACGATCGGCCGACACAAAGAGGTTTTGGGTAGCGCCCTGAGGCGCGCTCCACCATTACCGACGACGCCGTGAAAGCCCGGCGCCGTCCGCCCAATTTAAGCGCTCTGCTCGTCCTGTGCGACCGACACCCGGCGCATCAGAGACCGATCGTCCCGCGTCAGCGGCCGCAATTCCGACAACCGCTCGCGGCGAATGCAGGGCAGGATGACGATGTTTCCGCCCTCGGGTCCGGCCCATTGCCGGCTTGCCAGGAAAGGCCGTCGCGGCGGGACGAGTTGATGAACCTCTGCCATGTGTTTCCCCTCTCTCGTTTGGCCGGACGTCCACTCCTTCCAACGACGCCCAGCCTTGCGACGGAGTCACCGGATACGCGGGGCTCGATCATCGAACCTCCCGTCCCAATGTCCGATCTATGGTTCGCCGATGGGGAAACAACCCGACGGTCGGCGCTGCGATGTCCGAGGCTGGCGCGGGCCTTGCAGCCCCGGCGTCCCACTGCCTCCGACAGGGAAGATTACACATTTGCAAGGTTAACAGGTTGCTAAGAATTTTGCTCTAATCCTGACGGTTGCATGGCCGCCACACTGTAGCTTCTGGAGCACCATGAAGGACGCCGCACCGCGTATCTTCCGATCCCTCGAACGTCAGTTCGGCCTCGGAGAGTTCGACACCGTCGTGGCCGCAGCCGTTGCGACCTTCGGCTCCCTGCGCAATCCGAGCGCCACACAGGTGGAGGATCTCAGCCGCCTCGTCGTGCCCCTCTGGGGGCGCACGCGGGACGAGACCAAGCGCAACGTCGCGGCCTCGCTGTCTCACGCCAAACGTGTGCCGCGCTCGCTTGTGGAACTCCTGATGGAGAGCCCCGTCGAGGTCGCCGCGCCGTTCCTCGTGTCCAGCCCGGCGCTGAGCGACTCGGACCTTGCCGCCCTAGCCTCTTCGCCGGACGAGCGAATCGCCAAGCTCGTGCGCAACCGCGACGCTCGCGGCGCGCAGCCGCCGGCCGCCCTTCCGCTGGCGCTTTCGGAACAGGCAGCACGCGCCGAGACGCCCGTGCCGGCCGCTGTCTTCGCCGCCGTTCCGGACGTCGTGCCAACCGCTGCAGTCGCACAATCCTCTGCCGAGCCCGAGCCCCAGCCTGAGCCCATGATCGAGGCGCCCTCGCTCGCCGCCGACTTCCTGTCGCAGACCCCTTTCAACGCCCGCGCGCCCTCGCCTGGGCGCCGCATGCCGCCGCGCAACGCCGACGAAGCGCGCGAGCTTCTGCGCCGCCTCGCCACCGCCGGGCGGGGTCAGCCCAAGCGCGAAGCGCCGGGCTTGCCCGATCTCATGAACGCCGCCTTCGCCCGCGAGGACGTGCTCTTCTACGAGACGCTGAGCGACATTTTCCGCTTCGATCCCGACACGCTTTCCCGCCTGATCGACGAGCCGTCCGGTGAGACGCTGGCCGTCGCGCTTCGGGCGCTGAAGGCGAGCTCGGCGGATGCCTTGAGCATCCTGATGCTGATGAAGCCTTCGGTCGGGCTCGACGTCGCGACCTTCGATTCCATGGCGCGCTTCTACAACGCGCTGAAGCCCGAGGATTGCCGGGCCGTGATCGCGGCCTCCGGCACCCGGTACCAGCCGCTGACATCGCCGGAGACCTATCGCCAGGGCGAGCCCGCCCGCCGCGACTTCGGCCGCCGCTCCGAACGCCCTCTCGGCCGCGAAGCCAAGGGCTGACCGGGCGTCCTTCGACGAATCGGAAAGCCGCCGCGCGGGCTCGATGGCCCGCCGGCAGAGATCGCAGATCAGTTGTAGAATAGGCCTGGCACGGCCACTCAAGAAACCGGGGCCGAAATCTGGCAGTTTCAGCTGCCATTTCGTTTAGCCGCTCACGTCGCCTCGAAGGCTTGAGCTAAGGCGTCGGCATCGACTGATGCCACTCCTTGTGAGCGACCGAGATCTCTCGTCCATCCTCAGCTTGTAGGTTTTGTCCCAGGGTCTTCGAGCCCTGGCCGCGCACATCGGCCTATGCTTGGACGGCCCCAAGCTCTCGGAGAGCCTCTGAGGCGGCATGCTCCCGGTCCCGGACTGATTCGACAACGTCGCACTGCGGGCTGTTCAGGGATCGTCGCCCTCGGGCTTGACCACCTCAAGATAGGTTTCCGGCGTTTCGGTCTCGATCTCCACCACCCAGAAATCCGGGTCGAACCTGGCCTCGCGCGCGAGGCGCTGCGACAGGCCGTCCTCGTCGCGCGCCGCCTCGCGAACGAAGCGGCGTTCTCCGCCCTCCGCGGCCAGCGTCTGCGGAGCGGGGCCAAAGAGCTGGAACTCGCCGCTGCGGCTGCGTGCGACCACGAAGATCGCTCCCGCCGCTTCCGCGCCACGCCGGCCCACAGTCGCAAAGCCGCCGTCGCCGAAGACGCGGCGCACTAGCGCCGCGACGAAGATTTCGCTGGTCAGGCGCATCGTGGCCCGATCATCGCATGGCCGAAGCGCCGCTGTCGCCGAGGCGCGCCAGCACCTCCTCTGACGGCTCGCCGGTCACGTCCAGGCTTTCCAGCGCTTGGAAGGTCCTGATCGCCGCGCGCGTGCGCTCGCCCAGAATGCCGTCCGGCTTCAGGTCCGCGACGCGCGCTTCCGCGAGCCGCGCCTGAATCTGGCGCACCAATTCGCTTCCCCCCGCCGACGCGATGCCGCCCGTCGAGGCCGGATCGACCCCGCCGCCGCTCGCCAGCCGGGCGATCGGATCGTCGCCGAGCGGCGGTGGTGGGTTGGCGGCCTGGCGCAACTGCGACAGGAGGAGCGGCGTCGCCATGCCGTCCACCTTCAGGCCCTTGGCGGATTGGAAGTCGCGGATCGCCATGTCGGTCGCCTGTCCGGCGCGCCCATCGATCTCGGCCCTGTAGTAGCCCTGCTGGGCGAGCAGCTGCTGCGCCTCGTGCACCATGGGAAAGGGCACGATGCGCGGATCGTTGGAGGGCACGGGCGGGGTCGCCGCGTGCCGCGCGGTCGGCACCGGGGCGGCCTCGGCCGGGCTGGAAAGGCGGGCCGAGGCGAGGCGCGAGGGCTCGGCGCCGCGCGTCATCAGCATCGGGTGCGGATGGCGTCCGGTCTGCCGGTTCAGCGCATTGTCCGCCACGACGCCCGCGAGCGTCGAGAACAGGGCGAGGCTGCCGAACAGGACGGGCCGGGCCGCGACGATCCGCGCCCCCGCGAGAAGAGCGAGGGCTCCGGCGCGACCGGCCGCCGCGCCCAGGCCTTCGGCCTTTTCAGGCCGAGCGGCGGGTCGGGAAGGCTTGCGAGGAGAGACTGGCTTTTTGGCGGGCATGGGTCAGGGCTACGACGTTTTCGGGAGGGGTTTCACCGACGCGCGCGCGCTCGGCACAATTGGTCGGGATGCGCACCGTGACGGTGGTGCCGCGTCCCTCTTGGCTCTCGATCTCCATGGTTCCGTGGTGAAGCTCGGCGAATCCACGCACGAGCGACAGGCCGAGGCCGGTTCCCTCGTAGCGGCGGCTGGGGCCGTGCGAAAGCTGGACGAAGGGCCGGCCGAGGCGGCCGATATCCTCGTGCGCGATGCCGATGCCGGTATCCGACACCTGCAGAACGAGATCCTCGCCCTCGATCCGCGCACCGAGGCAGATCGTGCCTTCCTCGGTGAACTTCACGGCATTGGCGAGAAGATTGACCAGGATCTGCTGGCACACGCGCCGGTCGGCGGTGACGAGTTCGGGCTGCTCGGCCGTGCGCAGAACGAGGCGAAGCTGCTTGCGATCGGCCTCGCAGCCGACCATCTCCGCCGCCGCCAGCGCCACGGCCGCCACGGGAAAGGGCTCCATGGTCAGGTCGTAGCGCCCGGCCTCGATCTTGGACATGTCGAGAAGGCCATTAACGATCTCGAGCAGGTGCAGGCCCGAGCGGTGGATCACGCCGACATAATCCTTCTGGCGCGGATCGTTGAAGGGGCCGAAGGTCTCGCCTTCGAGCAGCTCGGAAAAACCGACGATGGCGTTCAGCGGCGTGCGCAGCTCGTGCGAGATCGTCGCTAGGAAGGCGCTCTCGGTGCGGGACGGCGCGGCGGCCTCGGCAAGAGCGGGCGCAGCAGCGCCTTCGGTCTCGCGGATCGCGGCGTCGAGGCGCAGAAGCGCGCCCTCGTCCGAATGAATCGGCGTCAGCGTCACGAGGCAGGTGCGAAACGCGCCGGGCTCTGCGCCGCGCAGGCGGAGCGCGAGCTCCGTCTCACCCTGGCCGAGGCGCATGGCGTCGAGCGTCTTCAGAAAGGCCACGCGGTCGAGAAGGTGGAGGCGCTGACTGAAGGCCGTGCCGGCCGAGGGGCCGCCAATGAGGCGCCCTTCCGCGTCGAGCGACAGGGCGGCCAATGCCGGCTTGGCGCCGCTTGCGTCCGACGGGCGGACGGCCAGTCGATGCAGCACGAGGGCCACATAGGCGGTGATGGCGGGGAGCGCGAGGGTCGTGCCGGCAAAGCCCTGGTCGCTCGGGCCGAGGCCATGCAACGACAGGAACCCGACGAGACCCGCGCCCAGAAACACGGCCGGCAGCATCAGGCGAAACAGCAGCGTCTGCCCGGCCAGCCGCGCCTCGACCGGGCCGACGGCCAGAAGAAGCAACGGCCAGAAGCTGTCGACGCGAACCGACAGGAGAGCCAGCATCCCGGCCACCAGCGAGTAAAGGCCGGCAGCGGCCAAATCCGTCTCGCCCGTCGCCGCCACAGCCACGGCCGCGACGAGCGCGCCGAAGCCGAGCACGGCGGCACAAGCGATCGCGGATACGCCGAACCCAGCCGCGCCCAGAAGCGGGGCGGCCATGGCGCAGACGAGGCCGGCCAGAACCAGCGCGCCGCAGAACGAGGCGAGCCGACGCTTGGCCGCAAGGCTTTCGCCCGGCACTTCGATCAATGCCTGGCACCGATCGGCCCACGCCCTGCCCGCGCGTCGCAGAACTCCTGCATGTCCTGCGTTCCGCGCGTTTTCCAATGGAATCATCATGGATCCACACGTCTCGGTCGGGGCATCCGGCGTCGTCATGACACCTCCGTACCGTCATTCAACATGGGTCCGATCTTGGCTCTTAACCTTTTAAGGAAGCCATAAACCTCAGCACGGGATCGGCCGATCGGCGTCCGGGTGGCCCATCCCCAGGCGCTTTTAGGTTCATGGTTAACCAGCGATTAAGGATGAAATTTCCACGGCTTAACCTGTGTCGAAAATACGCCGGGGGGCGATCTTCGGCCCCTATCCCCTTCCAATCGCTCACGCCCCCCTGCAATTCGACTCGAATTCGAGGCAAACTGAGCGTCCGGGGATCGTCAACCGGAACAGGGTCTTACAGGTCGTCCGTCCATGCGCTTCTTGATCAAGATCGCTTTTCTCATCGGCCTCGTCGCGCTCTTCCTGCCGGGCCGGTCCGACAAGGAAGAGGGTCACGAGCCCGGCCTATCGCCGGTTGTGCTTCTCTACGGCGTGCAGCAGGCCTTCTCCGATCTCGGCAGCTTCTGCGAGCGCTCGCCGGCCGCCTGCGCCACCGCGCGGGACGCCGCGAGCTTCGTCGCCCAACGCGTCACCGAAGGCGCGGCGATCGGCTACGGGCTGATCCGCGAGAAGGTCGCGGGCCTGCCGCCCGAGCCGCCGGCCGACGCGCGCCCGGCGCCCAAGGCCTATACGCCGCCCGGCGCGGCCAGGCCGGCGGGCGCGCGCCCGGCAGGCGAGATGACGACCGGCGCCGTAGCGCCCAATGGCGCTCCGATGCTCGCGACCACCAAGGCTCCGGGATCGGCGCAAGCGCCCCGCGCCCTCGCCTTCGCACCGGCCGAGCGTGTGCCGTCCGCCGGCTTCGCCCCGCGACCCGCGCCGGCCACTGCCCTTCACGCGCCGCAGCCCTATCGCCAGCCCGTGCCGGCGAAGACCGCAAGCGAGCCGGCGCGCACGGCTTCCGCGCTTCCCGCCGAGTTGGACCATGTTCCCGGCAGCCCCAAGCCCTTCCGCATGCCGGCCATGGCGGGCGGCGCGCGCGACGCGGCCCATCCGCTGCCCCAGGCCATCGTACCGCCGGAGCGCGCGCCCGTCCCCCGATTCGCCCCGCGCGCCTGACAAGCGCGCCCGCTCTTCTTATATGAGCGGTTGAACAGGGCCGGGCCGAAGGAATCAGCTGGTATGAGGACGATCGAGGACATCCAGGGCGATTTCGAGCTTCTGGACGATTGGGAAGACCGCTACCGCTACGTGATCGAACTCGGCCGCGAACTTCCACCTATGCCGGCGGACGATATGAACGAGCACACCAAGGTGCCGGGCTGCGTCAGTCAGGTCTGGCTCACCAGCCAGAGCGACGGGGCGACCCCCCCGCATCTCAGCTTCCGGGGCGAGTCGGATGCCCATATCGTGCGCGGTCTGGTCGCAATTGCACTGTCGGTCTATTCCGGCCGCAGCGCGCCGGAGATCCTGGCGACCGACGCAGAGACGATCTTCAAGAGCCTCGGGCTCAAGGAGCATCTGACGCCGCAGCGCTCCAACGGTCTGCGCTCCATGGTGGCCCGCATCCAGCGCGACGCGAAGACCGCGCTGGAGGCGCAAGCGGCCGCCTGATCAGGGCTCCGCCGTCCAGCCGCGCAGCCCGCCCCTCCCCTCGCCCGCCTGATGAATCAGGCCATAATGGCGCGCCAGCGCGCCAAGACCGGCCTTGAGCATGAGCTTGGCCGAGCGCACTGGCCATTGCCGCTCGCGCTCGACCTGCTCCGTCCCCTTCAGGAAGCAGCAGACATCGACCAGCACGCCTGAAAGCTCCGGCCCCACGGCCGTTAGCGCGGCGCCGACGCGCTTGCGGCAGTCCAGCGCCGCATCGCCGAGATCGTTTCCCGACGAGCGGCTGCGCCCCGAACCGGGGAGCCCGTCCCAGCTCTGCGTGACACGCGGCATCATCGCGCCCCGCGTCCAGTCCCGCCGCAGGCGCTCGCCCGCCTCCGCCTCGGGCGCGGTGAGCCAGGGCTGGCCATCCGTGCCGCGCCGGGTTGCCAGCCGCGCCAAGGGCGATTCGTCGCTGATGCTTCTTGCCGCCATGCTCATATCCCTTCTCCATCCTCGTTCGGCACGGTAAGCCGGCGGCAGGCCTTGGCCAGATTCTCCATCCGCGTCAGCAGCCGGTCGAAATCGGGATCGTCGCGCTGGTCCTCGATCCGCTGCAGAGCGTAGGCGACGCTCGATCGGTCTCGCCCGAACCCCTCCGCCACCAGAAGCGGCGGAAGCTGGAAGGCGACATGCGCGAGATAGATCGCGGTGTGCCGGGCATGGGCGATGTCGGCCCGCGCACGGTGCCGCGAGAGCATGTCCTGCGCCGAGATGCCGAGAAAGGCCGCCACGATCTCGCACGCCACATGGCACTGCAGCCGGCGCTGCGTGGGCGAGACGGGCACGAAACAGGGATGCGCCCGGGGACCCTGATTCGGCCGATAGGGATGGGGAGACATGAAGGTCCTCGTTTCGGTCACCAGGCGACAAGATACGGCCCGTCCGGCCATGTAGGAATGTTTTCTTATTTGTTCTTTTTTTGTTCTATCTTCAAACCCCTGCCGCCCAAGGGTTTGATGCCGGCTTTTCCACAAGCCTCGCGCGAAACTTCCCCGAATCTGTCCCCCGCTCCCGGGCCAGCCGCACCCTCGAAGCTCCCATTCATTCGAGGAATGCCCCCATGCTCGACCATCCCGCCCCCACCGCGCTCGACCGTTTCGAGGCGCAGCTTCGCCTGTCGGCCGAGATTTTCGCCGCGCGTTCCCTCGGAGCCGGCGCGAGCGACGAGAGCGCGGCGATCGGCTTCGCCCGGCGCTTCGGATTTCTGACGGCTGAGGAGACCAGCCTCTCGGCGCTCGGGCCGGCCGATCGCCGGGGTCTGGTGTCGAGGCTGGAGGAGGAGAACAGGCGGCTCGTGCGCGCCGCGCGGCGGCGCTCAGTAGGCTATGATCTCGGGCGCCATATCGCGCTGCGCCGGGCGCTGAACGCCCTTGTCCCGCACGGAGATCAGAAGGCCCCGCCCGTTCCGACGCCGCAGAAACCCCTGTCGGGTCGCGAATTGAACGGGCGTTTTCGAACGAGGGTGGCACGGCCAGCAGGGGTCGAGGAGCGGCTTAGTCCGCCATCTCGCCGCCTTGGCGCAGCCTGCTGACGAGTTCTTCCAGATCGGCGGCGATCGCCCCGTCGCTCGCCGCCTGCATCCGCCGATAGCGTTCGGTGATCTCAAGCCCGAGCGGGGTCAGCTGCGCCCCGCCATGGCCCGCTCCGCCCCGGTGCATCTCGACCAGCGGGGCGTCGAACGTGGCGTTGAGCTCTTCCACCAGCGTCCAGGCCCGCTTGTAACTCATGCCCATCAGCCGCCCGGCGGCGGCGATCGAACCGGTGGCACCGATCCCCTCTAGAAGATCGACGCGGCCGGGGCCGAGGATGCGCTTCTCCCCAAAGACGAAGCGCAGCCGGGTGATCGGAGAGGCGTGGCTGGGTTTGGGCTGGGTCGGGTCGTCCATGTCGGTCTCGCGTGGCCTCGCCTTTCCTAGCGAAAAGGCGAACCTGCCGCGAGCCCCGGTAGCCCGTCAGCGATTCTCTACGCGGTAATGCAGCTTCACGATGCCCTTCTCGTCCGCCTCGCAGGAAAGAAGCATGAGCTTGCGCGAGCCGCGCCAGTCCGGCCGAATGTCGAACAGGCTCGGCGCGTCGGGCCGCCCGTCGGTCAGCGGCAGCACGAACTGGACGATCTCGTCCACCAGCCCGGCATTCAGAACCGAGCCGTTGACCCCGCCGCCGCCTTCGAGAAGCAGGCGCTTGATCCCGAGATCGCGAGCCAGCGTGTCCATCACCTTCGCAAAGTCGATTTCTCCCGCTCCGCCGAAGACATAGGAGACGCCCTGCTTGCGCAGAAAGGCGAGATAATCGTCCGGCACGTCCTCACTGAGGATCGCCACGAAATGCTCGCCGTCGATTTCGTTGCGCTTCCAGTTCAGCTTGCCGGCACGGTCGAGCGCGATGGCGAACTGGCCGGCGTCCGGCTTGGCATACCAATTGGTGCGCTCGATCGGCCCCGTGGCAAGGCCCCGCTCCCACTCGCCGCCGGCATCGAAATCCTCTTCCATCGTGACGCGGCCGACGAGCCAGGCATCGCCCTTCAACTCGTCATGGGCCGATTCGAAAATGTCGGAGGGCGCGTCGATGGCCCAGCCTTCGGTGAGGACGCGTCCGTCGACGGAGGTCATCATCAGGCAGACGATATGAGGCTTCACGGCAGAGCTTTCGATTGTTGGAGACGAAACGAAAACGCCGGCCCGAAGGCCGGCGTTCCCTGATTCGCGATTGTCGGCGAGCGGTCAGGCCGCCTGCTTGGTCTCGGCGAGCGAGGCCATGTCGATGACGAAGCGATAATGGACGTCGCCCTTCACCGTACGGTCGAAGGCTTCGTTGATCTCGGCGATCTTGATCGTCTCGATATCGCAGGCGATCCCGTGCTCGGCGCAGAAATCGAGCATTTCCTGCGTCTCGGCGATGCCGCCGATCAGCGATCCGATCACGGACTTGCGGCCGAGAATGAGGTTTACGCCGCTGACCGGCGGGTCCAGCGGACCGATCACGCCGACGATGATATGCGTGCCGTCGCGCTTCAGCGTGGAGATATAGGGGTTGAGGTCGTGCGGCACGGGCACCGTGTCGAGGATGAAGTCGAACGTGCCGGCCGCCGCCTTCATCTGCGCCTCGTCGGTCGACAGGATGACGTTGGTCACACCGAGCGCGCGCGCCTCGGCCTCCTTGGCGGGCGAGCGGGTGAACAGCGTCACCTCGGCGCCGAGCGCCACGCCGAACTTGATGCCCATATGGCCGAGACCGCCGAGGCCCACCACGGCGAGCTTGTGTCCCTTGCCGACGCCGGCATGCTTGAGCGGCGAATAGGTGGTGATGCCGGCGCAGAGCAGCGGCGCGGCGGCGGCGAGATCGATGCTCTCGGGCATGCGCAGGACGAACTTGTCCCGCACGATGATCTGGTCGGAATAGCCGCCATAGGTGGTCTGGCCGTCGCGGCGGTCCTTGTCGGCATAGGTCTGCGTCATGCCGTTTTCGCAGTATTGCTCCAGGCCATCGGCGCAGGAGGGGCATTCCTGGCAGGAATCCACCATGCAGCCGACGCCGACCTTGTCGCCGACCTTGTAGCCGGAGACGGCCGAACCGATCTCGGCTACGCGGCCGACGATCTCGTGGCCGGGCACCAACGGATAGCTCGCCCAGCCCCAGTCGTTACGGGCCTGATGGATGTCGGAATGGCAGACGCCGCAATGCGTGATCTCGATTCGGACGTCGTCCTCGCGCAGATCGCGGCGCTCGAAGCTCCAGGGCTTCATCGGCGCGCCGGCCTCGGTGCAGGCAAAACCATAGCTCGGTGTCATGCTTCAATCCCTTCAGGCGAATCCGCAAAGCGAAATTGGATCGCGCGCGAGTTATAACGCGCCCGGCCGGCTCGACCAGTCAAAACGCAGGAGGACTTACGGAACCGCGTCCATCGGCCGACCTCACAGATGTCTGCAAGCTTGTGGCGGGAATCGTTGTTGTCTAGGGATCGGGCGGCATAATCGGGAGAAGCTCACCCATGATCGTCGTCTTCGGCTCCTTGAACGTGGATCTGGTCTGCCGGGTCGAGGCGATCCCCAAGCCGGGTGAGACGGTGCTCGCGCCGCGCTACGAGCGCATGGCCGGCGGCAAGGGCGCCAATCAGGCGACCGCCGCAGCCCGGGCGGGCGCAGAGACGCTCTTCGTCGGCGCGGTCGGGCGCGACGCTTTCGGCGAGGAAGAGGCGGAAACCCTCAAGCGCGAAGGCATCGACACCTCCGCTCTCGCCCGCGTCTCGGAGGCGACGGGCTGCGCCTTCATCACCGTCGCAAGCGATGGCGAGAACGCCATCACGGTGGCGAGTGGCGCCAACCGGCTGGCCGAGGCCTCGCACCTCGCCCCGGTCTGGGCTTCTTCTCCATCCGCCCTCGTCCTGCAGATGGAACTGCCCTTCGAGGAAACGCTGATCGCGGCGCGCGAGGCGCGCGAGCGCGGCGTGCGGGTTCTTCTGAATCTCGCGCCCGTGCCCGCCGGGGTCGATTCGGCCTCGCTGCGCGCGCTGCTGGCCGCGAGCGACGTCCTGATCGTCAACGAGCATGAGCTGGCGGAAACGGCTGCGATCCTCTCCGTCGCCGGCACGGACGCCGACGATCTCGCAGACCGGCTGGCGGCCGAGACGAAGCTGACGGTTCTGGCGACGCTCGGCGGCGACGGCGCGCTGGTCGCTGGCGGCGACGGCACGACGGAGCGCTTCCGCGCGCCGCGCATCGAGCCTGTGGACACGACGGGCGCGGGCGACACGCTCTGCGGCGTCGTGGCCGCCGGGCTCGACGCGGGCTTGTCCCTCGGGCAGGCGACGGAGCGCGCCGTCGCGGCCGCCTCGCTCGCCTGCCTCTCCTTCGGCGCGCGCAGCGCCATGCCGAAGACCGAGGCGATCGACAGCTTCCTGGCGAAGGGCCACGCTTGATGTCCGCACGCCGACCTCGCATCGCCTTTCTCGGCGAGTGCATGATCGAACTCTACCATCGGCCGGGCGACGAGCCGGGCACGATGCGCCGCACGGTCGGCGGCGACACGCTGAACGCGGCGGTCTATTGCCGCCGCGCGCTCGGCGATACGGGCGCCGCGGAGGTTCACTACGTCACGCGGGTCGGCGACGATCCGTTCGGGCTCGATATTCCCGGCTTTATCGAGGGCGAAGGGGTCAAGGCCGGGCATGTCGAGATCGCCAAGGGCGAAACGACCGGCCTCTACGCCATCAGCCGGGACGACAAGGGGGAGCGCTCCTTCTCCTATTGGCGCTCCACCTCGGCCGCGCGGCGTTTGTTCGCGAAAGGGCGCGACGAGGCGCTGGAGGCCGAACTCGAAGGGTTCGACGGGCTGGTCTATTCCGGCATCTCGCTGGCGATCCTCTCGCCCGAGGGCCGCGAGCGGCTTCTGGCGCTCGCCGGCCGCATGAAGGCCGCCGGCCGCATCGTCGCCTTCGACGGCAATTACCGCCCCCGCCTCTGGGCTTCGAAGGACGAAGCGGCCGAGACGATCGCCCGGGCGCATGCCAATGCCAGTCTTAGCCTGCCCGGCCTCGACGACGAGCAGGCGCTTTATGGCGATGCCGACGCGCGCGGCGCGGTACAGCGTCTCCTCTCGCTCGGCGCCACCAGCGCAATCGTGAAGTCCGGCGGCGAGCCGGCCTTGCTGGGCGATGCGTCGGGCCTGCGCGAGATCGCGGGCGTTGCCGCGCCTGCGATTGTGGACACGACCTCGGCGGGCGACAGTTTCAACGGCGCGGCGCTGGCCGCTCTTCTGTCGGGCGGCACGCTGGAGCAGGCGGCGGAGGCGGGCCATCGCATGGCGAGCACCGTGATCGGCGAATATGGCGCCATCGTCTCGCGCGAGGCGACTTGGTGGGCCGGCGGGCCGTTGGCCGCAACCGCCTGAACCAACGAAAAAGGCGCCGGACGGGCCGGCGCCTTTTCTCACTCTCTTTGAATGAGCGGCCTACTCCGCCGCGATCCGGTGTCCGTTGGCCGGCAGCCCGGCCAGGATCTTGTCCAGCGTCATGGGATAGTCGCGCACCCGGACGCCGCAGGCATTGTAGATCGCGTTGGTCACCGCCGCCCCGACGCCGCAGATGGCAAGCTCGCCGATGCCCTTGCCCGCGAGCGGGCTCGCCGCACGGTCGCGTTCGGGCAGGAGAACCACTTCGAGCTGCGGAATGTCGGCATTCACCGGCACATGATACTCCGCCAGATCGTGGTTCACGAGCAGTCCGCTGCGCACGTCCACGACCAGTTCCTCGGTCAGCGCCGCGCCGATGCCGAAGATCTGCCCGCCATAGCATTGCGAGGTCGCGGTCTTCTCGTTGAGGATGCGCCCCGCCGTGCCGACGGTCATCATCCGGCGCACCCGCACCTCGCCCGTCACGGCATTGACGCCGACCTCGCAGAAATGCGCGCCGTAGCTCGCCTGATGGGTGTTCTGCGCGGTCTTGCCCGGCTTGAAGTTGCCGGTCATCACGATCGGGCCGTCGGACAGCACCTGCGACAGCGGCGTCTGGCGGTTGCCGGCGATCACCGTGGCGTCCTTCAGCGTCATCTCGTCAGGCTTTACGCCGAGTTTCTTGGCCAGCGCCTCCACGATACCCTCGCAGGCCGTGTAGACCGCCGAACCCGAGGAGTTCGCACCCCAGGAGCCGCCGGAGCCCGGTGCCTGCGGCAGGCGCGAATCGCCCAGCATCACGTCCACATTCTCATGCGGCAGGCCCAGCATCTCGGCGGCGATCTGCTGGAGGATCGTGTAGGTGCCGGTGCCGATATCGGTCATATCGGTCTCGACCGTAGCGCGACCGCTGCCGAGCAGCGTCACGCGGGCCGACGCTTGCTGAAGCTGATTGAGGCGCGAGGCGGCGGCCATGCCCATGCCGATCAGCCATTCGCCCTCGCGGCGCGTGCCGGGCTTGGCGCGGCGCTCCTTCCAGCCGAAGCGGCGGGCGCCCTCGTCCATGCACTCCACCAGCATGCGCGAGGAGAAGGGCAAGCCGTCCTGCGGATCGACCTCCGGCTCGTTGCGCTTGCGGAATTCGACGGGGTCGAGGCCCAGTTGCTCCGCCATCTCGTCCATGGCGTTTTCCAGCGCCAGCATGCCCACGGCCTCGCCCGGCGCGCGCATGGAGGAGGAAAGAAGCAGGTTGAGATTGACCTTGCGGTGGGTGATCTGCCGGTTCTCGCCGGCATAGAGGAAGACGGTGGAGATGCCGGCCGGCTCGAAGAATTCGTCGCCTTCCGAATTGCTGGTGATCGTGTCGTGGGCGATGGCCTGGATGCGCCCGCTCTTATCGGTGCCCAGGCGCACGCGCTGGATCGTGTCGGAGCGGCGCGAGGTCGCCTGGTAGACCTGCTGGCGCGTCAACGCGACCTTGACCGGCCGGCCAAGGCGGCGCGAGGCGAGCGCCGCGAAGACGCTCTCGGGTCCGATGCCCAGCTTTCCGCCGAAGCCGCCGCCGATATAGCGGTTCACCATGTGAACCTTCGAGGCCGAGATGCCGAGCGCCTTGGCGAGCTGGGAGACATTGGTCGAGACCAGCTGATAGCAGCCATAAAGCGTCAGTTCGTCGTCCTTCCAGTCGGCGACCGCGGCATGGGGCTCCATCGCCGAATGGCTCTGGCTCGGCGTCGTATAGGTCGCGTCGAACTGCATCTCGGCCTTGGCGAAGGCCTTGTCGAAGTCGCCGCGCGTGACGGTCGAGGGCATGGCGCCGGAGCCCTTGGGCGGCTCGTAGGCCTTGCCCTGTTCGGCAGCGAGATCGAACACGCCTTCGGTCTTCTCGTACTCGATCTCCACCAATCGCGCCGCGTCGCGCGCGATCTCGAAACTGGTTGCCACGACGAGGCAGATCGGCTGACCGTAATGGACGACCGCCCCCTTGATCGGGGCCGGCATCGGGTCGCTCGCGTCGGCCGAGGCGCGGGGTCCGCCGTCCTCGTAGATTACGTCGAGCACGCCCGCCTTGGCGAGCGCGGCCATCACATCGACCCGCTTGATGCGGGCCGCGGCGGTGCCGGCGGTGACGAGATGCCCGTAGGCGACATTCGCCCCGTGCATGGTCTCATAGGCGTAGCGTGCTTGGCCCGAGACCTTGAGCGGGCCTTCGAACCGGTCGATGCCCTTACCGATGACGTTCTGCACGCCCGCGTCGAGCCGGGTCTCGCCGACCGGCTCGTTCATCTTCAGATTGAACGTATCCATCAGCTCTGGTCCCTCGTCGCTTCGTGCAAGACGGCCGGCAAGGTGCGGCGCGTCAGCTCCAGCTTGAAATCATTGTCGCCGAAGCCCTTGGCCTCGCGCAGCAAAATGTCGGCGGCCTTGGCGAACAGCGTGTCGCTCGGCGCCTGCCCCTTCAGGGCGTCTTCCACCGCCGCGTCGCGCCAGGGCACGGTGCCGAGCCCGCCGAAGGCAAGCCGCGCGTCGGCGATCTTGCCGCCCTCCACCCGCACCACGGCGGCGACGGAGACCAGCGCGAAGGCGTAGGACGCGCGGTCGCGCACCTTGCGATAGAGATGCGTGCCCTCGATCGGCTTGGGCAGGCGCACGGCGGTGATCAGCTCGCCCGGTTCCAGACTGGTCTCGATCTGGGGTGTGCCGCCCGGCAGGCGGTGCAGCTCGGCGATCGGGATCTCGCGCGCTGAGCCGTCGGCTTTCACCGTTTCCACCACGGCATCCAGCGCCCGCATGGCGACCGCCATGTCGGACGGGTGGGTGGCGATGCAGGCCTCGGACGTGCCGAGAACGGCGAGGATGCGATTGAAGCCCTCGCGCCCGTCGCAGCCCGACCCCGGCTCGCGCTTGTTGCATCGGCTGGTGGTCTCGTAGAAATAGCCGCAACGCGTGCGCTGCAGGAGATTGCCGCCGGTGGTGGCCTTGTTGCGCAGCTGGCCGGAGGCGCCAGCCAGGAGCGCGCGGGACAGAACGGCATAGTCGCGCCGCACCCGCTCGTGGGCGGCCAGATCGCTGTTGGAGACGAGCGCGCCGATGCGAAGGCCGCCGTCCACCTCCTCGATCGTCTTCAGTGCCAGCCGGCTGATGTCGACGAGCTTCGTCGGCACCTCCACCTGCAGCTTCATCAGGTCGAGGAGATTGGTGCCGCCGGCGATGAACTTGGTGCTGGCCTCGGCCGCGACATGGGCCGCCTCGTTCGGGCTGGTGGCCCTGACGTAATCGAACTGCCTCATGCCGCGCCCTTTCCGTTGGCCGAGCGGATCGCGTCGACGATGTTGGGATAGGCCGAGCAGCGGCAGATATTGCCGCTCATGCGCTCCGAAATCTCCGCGTCGCTCAGCTCGACCGTGCCGTCGAGCGCGTCGGAGACATGGCTCGGCCAGTTCTCCTTCGCCTCGCCCAGCATGCCGACCGCCGAGACGATCTGGCCCGGCGTGCAGTAGCCGCACTGGTAGCCGTCATGATGGAGAAAACTCTCCTGCATGGGATGCAGGTGGCCAGGGGCGCCCAGGCCCTCGATCGTTGTGATGGCGTCGCCCTCGTGCATGATGGCGAGCGTCAGGCAGGAATTGATCCGTCGGCCGTTGACCAGAATGGTGCAGGCGCCGCACTGGCCGTGGTCGCAGCCCTTCTTCGTGCCCGTCAGTTCCAGATGCTCGCGCAAGGCGTCGAGCAGGGACGTGCGGGGGTCGAGATCCAACTCGTGGTCGGCTCCGTTGACGTTCAGTCGCATGACCGATGCCGCTCCTTGTAACGTTTCCAGATTGGACAACGCAGCTAGAGCGGGTTGGGTGCATGAAAATCGCCGCGCGCGATTTTACGCATAGGCAATGAATAGCCGGGAGCGGAACGGATTGCTGGCCTGGGGAGCTAAAAGTCCGGTGGATCGCCTCAGCTCTCGTCGATGTCGGGCAGTGAGCGCCCGCTCGGCAGGGCAAGGCGGCCGCCGGTCATCGGCTCGGGAACGCCGGTCGTGGTGGGATAGCTGATCGGCATGCCGCGCAGCGAGCGCACGGCGAGATAGGCGAAGCATTCCGCTTCCACCGTATCGCCGCGAAGGCCCAGCGCATCGGCGTCCTCCACCTCGACGCGCGCCCGCCGGGCGATCTCGCGCATCAGGATGGGATTGCGCCGCCCGCCGCCCGCCACCACGATCCGGGTCGGGCGACGCGGCAGGAGGTCGAGCGCCCGACCGACCATGCCCGCCGTCACCGCCGTCAGCAGCGCCGCGCCGTCCTCGGTCGAGAGACCTTCGGCCATGTTGGCGGAAAAATCGTTGCGGTCGAGCGATTTCGGATAGGGCCGCACGCAATAGGGGTTGGCCAGAAGCTGTTCCAGCCGCGCCTCGTCCACATGACCCTTGGCCGCGAACTGGCCGTCGCGGTCCATCTCGGCGCCCATGCGCCGGCCCATCCAGTCGTTCAGCGGCGCGTTGGCCGGGCCGGTGTCGAAGGCCTGCATCGTGCCGTCGTCGGCCACCCAGGTGACGTTGGCGACGCCGCCGAGATTGAGAAAGGCCGTCTCCTCGCCCGCGCCGATGCGGCGCAGAAGCGCGCGGTGATAGAGCGGGGCCAGCGGCGCCCCCTGCCCGCCCGCCGCCACGTCGGCCGAGCGGAAATCGTAGACCACGGGAATGCCGAGCTTCTGCGCCATCAGCTCGCCGTCGCCGAGTTGGCGCGTCGCGCCCAGCCGCTCCGGGCTCCGCGCCCGGTGCAGCACCGTCTGCCCGTGAAAGCCGACGACGCCGATATCGCCGGCCGACACGCCCTCGTCTTCCATGAGCGAGGCGACTGCCTCCGCTTGCGCCAGGGTCAGGGCGCGTTCGGCCTCGTCGAAGATCTCCGGCTCGGCGCCCTTGAAGCCCCATTCGGCGGCCTCGGCCAGCGTTTCCTTGAGAAGCGGCCGGATGTCGCGCCGATAGGGCGCGAGCAGGGTCGGGCCGAATTCCTCGATCGTCTCGCCGTCCGTGCGCAGCATGGCGATGTCGACATTGCCGTCCAGCACCGTTCCGGTCATCAGACCGATCGCCCAGATCGCCATGCTTGCTCCCCGTATCGAATCGTCTTCGAGTTTGTTTCGGCTATCGCACGACAGGGTTCGCGCCAGGCTGACCATCCGGTCAAGCCCAGCGCAATGCCTCGGGCGAACGGGCGCCGTCAACTCACGGGCGCGCGATCCGTCACCCGGCGCCAGACCGAACCATCGCTGAAGGCCAGAACCGCGCCGCCAGCCTCGTCCGACACATAGACGATCTGTCCCGAACCGCCAGCGGGGGACGGAAGCGCGTTCCTGGCATAGCTCGCCACGCGCACCGGCCCGCCGACATCCAGCGCACAGACCGGCGCTTCGGCCCGGCCGAGCGCGACGCGCCCGTTGGCCGCCGAGATGCGCAGGGCGTCGCGAAAGGCCGAGCCGTCCGCCGAGACGCGAATGGTCAGATCGTCGCTGCCGGCCAAGCCGATCTCGGCGCGGCCCGAGAAGGCGGACTGGAATACCACCGAGGCGGTGCGCGCTGATCCCGCCTTGTTGATGACCTTGCGCGCGTCTCCGCTGCCGGGCGTGCGCGCATCGTGGGTCAGAAGTTCGCTGTCGGCCGCGACCGTCAGTCGGTTGGCGTCGGACGGATCGGCGTTCACCGCGAAGTGATCCGCCTGCCTTGGCCGGAACGGCCGGTCCGTCCAACTCGCGCCGTCGAACAGGAGAAACGCGCCGGTGTCCACGACATAGGCGATCTGACCCGCGACGGGAGCCATCTCGACAAAGGCGCCATCCTCGAACAGAGCCAGCGCGCCGGTCTTCATCGCGCTCCAGCGAGCGCCAGTGGCGGAGGGCGGCAGGATATAGAGATCGCCCGCGCGCGCTGCGGCCGGCTCGCTCACCGTGCTGGCAGAGAAGACGGCCGTCTGCACGATGGCGTCGAGCCGACGCATCGCGTCGTTGACCGTGAGATGCTTCTGCGCCTGCTGCGGCAGCACGAAGGGCAGATCGAGGCGAGGCGAGCGGGACATAGGCGGCGCTTTCCGTTCGGATTGAGGAATGCGCCGAGCGTAGGAGCACCGCACCAGGGCGGGGAAAGATCGGGGATAGATCGGGGATAAACGTCGCCGCCCTCCCCGGTCCTCAGCGCTGGTCGGCCTCCTCCACGATCTGCACGGCGTCCGGCGCGCCGGAGGCGGAAGCCGCGCCCCGCGCCGTGGTGGCGACGCTCAGCCGCTGCTCGCGCAGGAAGATGAAGACGCCGGATGCCGTGATGATCGCAGCGCCCGCCAGCAGCGAAACGCTCGGCGTCTCCCCGAACAGCACCACGCCGAACAGGATCGCCCAGACGATCAGCGTGTACTGGTAGGGCACCACGACGGAGGCCGGCGCAATCAGCAGCGAGCGGTTGACGCAGCTATGGGCGATCATCGACACGACGCCGAGCAGGCAGAGAAAGCCGAGATCGAAGGTGCTCGGATTGACCCAGCCGACCGGCGCGAGGATAGCGCCGCCGATCAGCGCCGCCGTGGTCTGCCAAGCGATCAGCGTCACCTCCCCGCTCTTGGCGAGAATGCGCGTCGAGATCATCAAAAGCGCATAGCATAAGCTGCCCGCCACCGCGATCATTGCCGGCCAGCCGGCGCTGGCAAGATCGGGGCCCAGCGCCACGAGAACGCCGACGAAGCCGCAGAGAACCGCGCTCCAGCGCACCCAGCCGACGCGCTCTTTCAAGATAAGCGCCGAGAGCGCGGTCACATAGATTGGCCCCGCGAGATAGAAGGTCATGACATTGGCGAGCGGCAGGTAGCTCAAGGCCCAGTAGAAGAAGCCCACCTCCAGCGTCGAGCCCAGGGCCCGCAGCAGCTGAAGGCGCGGGCGATGCGGGCGGAGCACCCGCGCCCAGCCCTCGCGATGCACGAAGGGCGCGACCACCAAGAGCGCCGCGATGCTGCGCAGAAGCAGAACCTGACCGACCGTATAGGTGCTGACCAGCCATTTCCCCATCGCGTCGTTCACCGCGAAGAGAAACACGCCGAGCAGCATGAATCCGACGCCCAGAACGGCGCTGGAAGAGGTCCGGGAAGGGAGCGACTGGCTGGTCATGGAGGGCGATCCGCGCGGGTCATGCCTCGGAAACAGGCACGACCAGCGCGTATACCGACCCCAGCGCCGATCCAAGCGAAATTGGCGCCCAGGCACGACCTGACTTTCGTAACCGGCCATCTTATCCCGCCACTCCCCCAGGCAAGAGCTGAGAGTCTGTTTGGAAATTCGGCGGCGGAGGGGCGGCGAGGGATTTTTGGGTGTCGCGAGCCGCCAAACTTGAGTGATGCGAAGGCGCATCGACGAGGATTGGCAACGGTCCATGCGGACGGGCGATACATCTGCCGCGCCCGCGCGGCTCTGATGCGCTTGCGCAGCACTGCCGCGCTTGCGCGGCACGTCTCGCCCTGGGGTGACGGCGAAAAAGAACCGCCGGCCCGACCCGACCGAGTTTCCAAACAGGCTCTCAGCTCAGCCCGGCTCGCCGGTTCGAAAGGCCCGGCTGAGAAAGCGCGAGCCGGCATGGCCGAAGCGCCAGGAATGATCGACGCCCTTCGTGATGCCGATGCGCGGGCCGGCCGAAAGCGCGAAGGGCCCGTTCGGCGCCGTCATCGAGAACGGGGCGGCGAGGAGATCGGCGCCATCGTGGGAGCGGTCCACGCCCAGCGCCTCGGCCAGTCGCCCGGGGCCGGCACAGAGCAGCCGCGGCGCCGCGGTTCGCCGCCGCGCCGCCATCACCTCCAGCCCGGCGTTGGGCTCCAGCGCGCGGATCAGGACCGCGCTGCCGGGCTCCCCCGCATCGCAGACGATGTTGAGGCACCAGTGGATGCCGTAGGAGCGATAGACATAGGCGCGCCCCACTGCGCCGAACATGGCGCGGTTGCGCTCCGTCGCCCCGCGAAAGCTGTGCGAGGCCGGATCGTCCCGCCGATAGGCTTCGGTCTCCACGATCAGGCCCCCGACGCCGTCGAGATAAAGCCCCGCCCCGATCAGCCGCTGCGCGAGCGTCACCGCGTCGAGCCCGAACCAGTCGGCCGGAAAGGGGGAAGCAGGGCCAAGAGGCTGGATCATGAAGCAACCGGGAGAAAGCGGGACGGAGGGTTCGAGCGTGAACGGAGCGCGAGCACCCTTCCCTTCTCGCCGGCTTTCGCCTCGTGATTCAACCCGTTTCCCGCGCCGAGGCGGCGTGCGGCTCTTGACAGACGCCGTTCGCCCTTCGTATATCGCGCCCATGCTCGCTACGCCGCAAGGCGACGGGCTCTTTCGAGTTTGGACTAGCGCCGCTCGAAAGTCGGTGGCCTCGTAGCCGCCCGTTTTGGAATGGCAGTGTAGCTCAGCCGGTTAGAGCGTCGGATTCATAACCCGAAGGTCGGTGGTTCAAGTCCACCCACCGCCACCACCAAACCTTATCCGACATCCTCCCTCGCTTGCCTTATCCTCGCGCCGGATCGCCGTTGCGAAAGCCGTTCGGCCTCTGGCCTTATCGGCTGGCGGCGGTCATTAGAGACACATCCGACTCGGCGTGTCCTTTGCCGCATCGGGCATGACGAGAAGCGCATGGGGACCTTGACGATGACAACGCGAATCGCCGTGATCGGCTGTGGGCAATGGGGACAGAACCATGTCCGCACCCTGAAGGAGATCGGCGCGCTGGCCGCGATTTCGGAGGGGAACGCCGAGCGCGCCTCAGGCCTGTCGCAGCGGTTCGAGATCCCCGCTCGCTCCATGGAAGAGATTCTGGCCGACCCTGCGATCTACGGCGTCGTCCTCGCCCTGCCGCCCCGCCTCCATGGGCCGACCGCCCGCGCCGCTTTCCGCGCCGGCAAGGATGTCCTGATCGAGAAGCCGATCGCGCTGGATCTTGCCGACGCCGAGGAGACGGCCCGCGTCGCCAAGGCGGAGAACCGGCTCCTGATGGTCGGCCACGTCCTGCGCTTCCACCCCGTGTTCGAGGCGCTCGACGCCCTCGTGCGCGAGGGACGGATCGGCGACGTCAGGCACATCGTCTCGACGCGGATGGGGCTCGGGCGCTTCCTCGGCATGGATGCCGTCTGGGACCTTGCACCGCACGATCTTTCGCTGGTGCTTCACATGGCGGGCTCGCCGCCCGAAACGGTGGAAACGCTGCGGCGCACGGTGCTGAGCGACGAGACCGACGCGGCCGATATCGGCCTGCGCTTCGCCAACGGTCTTACCGGAGAGATCCACGTTTCGCGCATCTCGCCCTATCGCGACCGGCGCTTTTCGGTGATCGGCACCAAGGGCATGATCACCTTCGACGATCTCGCGCCCGAAGGGCAGAAGCTCGCGCTCTATGCGCACGAGGTCTGGCGCGAGGGCGCGCATTTCGGCTTCCGCTCGGCCGACGCGGACTACCAGCCGACCGAGCCAGGCCTGCCGCTGGACCGAGAGTTGCGCCACTTCATCCACTGCATCGAAACGCGCGCCCAGCCCCGCACCGGGGCGGCGGAAGCGGTGGAAACGGTGCGCCTTCTCAATCTCGCCTCGCCCCGCGCCGCCTGAAGGCAGGCAAAACGATCAGGCCGCCCGCACGGCAGCCGAGACCGGCTCGGTGCGGGCGATGACGCCGCCGCCAAGCACCTGGGCCCCAGCGCCCTCGCCGGCATAGAAGACGCAGGCCTGCCCCGGCGACACGCCCTCTTCACCCATGGCGAGCTCCACCAGCATCCGGTCCCCTTCGGCGACGAGCCGCGCGGGCGCCGGCGGGCGGGTGGAGCGGATCTTCACGAAGAGCGGCCTCTCGGCGGCGGCCGCCTGTTCGAACCCCTCGGCTCCCAGCCAGTTCACCTCGCGCAGAGCCAGCCGGCGCGTCGCCAGCGCCTCGCGCGGCCCGACGGTCACGGTGCGACTGCGCGCGTCGATGCCCACGACATAGAGCGGCTCCGCCGAGGAAATGCCGAGGCCACGCCGCTGGCCGATCGTGAAGTTCACGATGCCGGAATGCTGGCCGAGATGGCGCCCGTCGACATGAACGAGATCGCCCGGCGCGCCGGCATCCGGCTTCAGCTTGGCGATGACGTCGCTGTAGCGCCCGTTGGCGACGAAGCAGATGTCCTGGCTGTCGGGCTTAGACGCGACGCCAAGCCCGAAGCGCGCTGCGATCTCGCGCGTTTCGGGTTTGGTCAACCGGCCCAGCGGAAAACGCAGGAAATCGATCTGCGCCTGCGTGGTGGCGTAGAGGAAATAGCTCTGGTCCCGGTCGAGATCGGCGGGGCGGTAGAGGCTGCGGCCGGTGCCGTTCGGACGCGACTCGATATAATGGCCGGTCGCCAGCGCGTCGGCGCCGAGATCCTGAGCGGTGGCCAGGAGATCGCGGAACTTGACCGTCTGATTGCAGGCGACGCAGGGAATTGGCGTCTCGCCCGCCAGATAGCTTTCCGCGAAGGGATTGATGACCGACTGGCGGAACTTGTCCTCGTAGTCGAGAACGTAATGGGGAATGCCGAGAATCTCGGCCGTGCGCCGCGCGTCGGCGATGTCCTGCCCCGCGCAGCAGGCGCCGGCGCGCTTGGGCGTCGCGCCGCCGTCATAGAGCTGCAAGGTGATTCCCACGACGTCGTAGCCTTGCTCGCTCAGAAGCGCGGCGGTGACGGACGAATCGACGCCGCCGGACATGGCGACGACGACGCGCGTATCGGCGGGCGCCTTCGGAAGATCGAGACTGTTCAACATGGCGAAGACTCTGCGATAGCCCCGGCGAGGCAGCCGGTCAAAGCGCGTATGTAAGCCCTATGGACCGTCCTGCCAACCGTATGATGCTGCATGGCTTTTCGCCTCGCTCTGCCATCGCGCCGCCGCGTTTTGCGGCACGGCGGAGTTGAAACAACCTCTTATCAAAGTCTTTCAAGGGGTTTAGCGGATTTTTTAGAAGCTTAGGGCTAACTTCGGTTCAGCGATTAGGTCTTTGCGTGAGTGTAGAGAGTTCAATGACCGATCAGGTTAGACCAAGAGTAAAATACGTTATCGGTCCGGACGGTAGCCCGCTGACGATCGCCGATCTTCCCCCGTCCAACACGCGGCGCTGGGTCATTCGTCGCAAGGCGGAAGTCGTGGCGGCGGTTCGGGGCGGCCTTCTCAGCCTCGACGAAGCTTGCTCGCGTTATACGCTGACCGTGGAAGAGTTCCTGTCATGGCAGGTATCGATCGACAGTCACGGCCTGGCAGGCCTACGCACGACGCAGATCCAGGAATACCGAAAGAAGGCCGATCTTCACTAGAAGATTGCGTCATTCGGAATCGAGAACGACCGCATCGAGGGACTGGCGAAAGCCGGTCCTTTTTGTGTGCGCCCTTCCCCCTCAACCTTTGCGCGGAGCCGCGAGCGACTCGCGACGCCGCCCTGGCGCGGGCGCTGGCTTCGATTCGTTCTAGGATCGAAGCCTTGCTTCAGCCTTGAATCGCGTGTCGCAGCCCCGAATCGCAAAAGGCCCGTGCGCCTGCGCGCCGGGCCTTTTCGGGTGTTGATTCGGCCGGGCCGCCGCGTGCGAGCCCGAGGACCGCCGTCAGGCGACGGCGGGGCGCCGGTCGTCCACCGATTCGCGCTGTTCCAGCTTCTCGGCATTGGCGAACTCGGCTTCCGCTTCCTCCAGCGAGATGCGGGCGGCGTTCATCTGGATGCGCAGATCGCCCACGGAGTTCATCAGGTTGTCGCGCCGCGTGCGAGCCGCCTTGGCGAAGGTGGGATAGGCGAAATGGGTCACATCCGTGATCCCCGCCTTCTTCTCCTCGTTCGCGATCTGGGCGTCCAATTCGGACGCCATGCGCTCGAACTCGTTCAGCATGAGCTGAAGCTGCTCGACCTGACGCCGCTTTTCCGTCACCTTGAAACGACTGAGTCGCATGAGGTTCTCACGTTTCGGCTTCACGGTTCACTCTCCTGTTCCCTAGGACCTCTCGACATGAAGCCCCGTGCCGCGTCGCGAGAGGGGGTTTCGGGCAAGCCTCGCTGGCTAGCTTTAACCACCTGTTTACGCGCGCCGTTAATCATATGCGGCGAGGATTTAAGGCTCAGTAAATCGAACGGTTCAAACGCTTCCCTTCTTGCATGCCCGTGTTGTCGCACTGTGACCTCAGGGCAACTCCCGCCGAACTTAAGCTTCCATCACTACAACAGTTCGAACTGGGACCAGAAATTGAAGCGATTGTTAACCATTCAGTGCCAAGCTTCGATCCATCAGGGCACGAACTCCAACCTTGTCGGTTTCAAGGCGATCGACTGGGCTGACGCAGAGGAATAGATGATGCGCGTTCTTTTGATCGAGGATGACAGCGCCGTCGCGCAAAGCATCGAACTCATGCTGAAGTCCGAAAGCTTCAACGTGTACACGACCGATCTGGGCGAAGAAGGTGTCGACCTCGGCAAGTTGTATGATTACGACATCATCCTGCTTGACCTGAACCTTCCCGATATGTCGGGTTACGAAGTCTTGCGGACACTGCGTCTTGCGAAAGTGAAGACGCCGATCCTCATCCTCTCCGGCATGGCTGGAATCGAGGACAAGGTTCGCGGCTTGGGCTTCGGCGCGGACGACTACATGACCAAGCCCTTCCACAAGGACGAGCTGGTGGCGCGAATTCACGCCATCGTGCGTCGCTCGAAGGGCCATGCCCAGTCGGTGATCGTGACCGGCGATCTGACCGTCAATCTCGACGCCAAGACAGTCGAGGTTAACGGACAGCGCGTGCACCTCACGGGCAAGGAATATGCGATGCTGGAGCTTCTCTCGCTTCGCAAGGGCACCACGCTCACCAAGGAAATGTTCCTCAACCATCTTTATGGGGGCATGGACGAGCCAGAGCTGAAGATTATCGACGTCTTCATCTGCAAGCTGCGCAAGAAGCTGGCGACGGCGACCGACGGCAAGAACTACATCGAGACCGTCTGGGGTCGCGGCTACGTCCTGCGCGAGCCGGAAGCCGACACGCGCGCCGCCTGATCCGAGGCGACCGACACCGAACAAGCCCGTGCGCCGGACCTCCGGCCGCGGGCTTCTTCATGTCCGTAGATCAGACGATCAAACCGGCCATAAGCACTCGAACGCTCCTACGACATATCGGACGATTCTGAGGCAAATGGGGAGTGATCTCGTTCGCCTCCCTCCCCGTCAGGCGGCGACGAGGAAGGGCTCGACCCAGGCCGACAGGCTGGCGCGGTCGAAGGGGCGGAACAGGAAGCCCGAGGCGCCGGCTCGCTTGGAGCGGGTCATCAGCCCCAGATTGGCTTCCACGAGGGACACGAGAATGGGCGCCGTGCCCACAGGGCCCGCCCGCAGCGTGCGCAAGGCCACGTCCACCGGCGTGTCCGGCATGGTCGCGGACAGGAGAACCAGGTCGAACCGGGTCTTTTTCATCCCCAGGATGGCCTCGGCCTCCCGCAGGCCGGACACGGCAACCGTCTCGATATCGAGGCCGGACAGAATCCGGTTGGCGACCTTCTGGACGATGTTGTTCTCGTCGATAACGAGGCAGGACGGCATGGCGCGAGGCTCCGGGCGGCGGTCATGAGCCAGACCCTACGCGCGGCGCCTTTTTGTTCGGTTGCCAAACGCGGCGAAGGAAGCGTTACTCCCTCCCCGCGCTTTTGAGCGATCAGTCCCGCTCGACGGTGAGGATCGCGGTCTCGTCTTCCAGCGCGAGCGTGACCTTGGCCCCGCATTCCTGCGCCAGGAGCAGCGTGTAATATTGCTGGACGCCATGCGCGTCGATCGGCTCGGCCAGGGTCTCGCCGGCCAGCAGGGCCCGGAAGGTCGCGGGAACGCGCAGCGGCTTGCCGCTCGCGGTCACGGTGATGCGAAGACGCGGCTCCAGCTCCTCCACCTTCACCTCGACGCGCTTGCCGCGCGGCACGGAGGCATTGGCGATCAGAACGAGATTGAGAACCAGCTTGGCGATGTTCTTGGGTACATAGGCCCGCTGCCCGTCCCAGCTAAGCTCCGCCTTCTCGAAGGACATGAAGCCTTCGGCCACGGTTTTGGCATCGCCCATGTCGATCTGCGCGACGGTGGAGCCTGACGAGCCGTAGGCGATGCGGGCGAACTGGAGCTTGGCCACCGCGCTCTGCGTGGAACGCCGCACCAGGGCCATGGCCTCCGGATCGTTCGGCATTTCGTCGAGAAGCTCGAGACCGGCCTGCACCGCCCCCACAGGCGAGATGATGTCATGGCACAGACGGCTGGCAAGCAGCGCGGCCAGATCCGGCGCGGACAAGTCGGGCAGGGTCGTCATCGAGGCTCCGTTCGTCCTAGTCGTTAAAATTGTCTGACTGCGCGCCTAACATGGACATCGCCGCCCCGCGAGGCCGGATCGCGCCCGGCGCCGATTTCGCGGGCGCGCGTGCGGTAAGAGCAACAGAATTCACGCCTCGCTCCGCACCGCTTGGGCGCGGAAACCGGGCCACCCTGTCAGCGTCGGCCGATCTAGCGGTTTTTGTTTCGCATCTTAGGATTTCGTCAACCATGGCGGACCTAGGCTCCGATTTCAAAAGCGCAGCCGCGCGCGCCCGCTCGTTCCCAAGGATACGATCCATGCAGCGCCTCTTTCGGCAGATCCGCCCCCTGTCGCTCGCCCTTCTCACGCTCGGAGCCGTTCTGGCGCCGCCGGCTCTCGCGCCCGCGAGCGCGCAGCAGCAGCAGCAGTCCGGCGGCTACTCGATGCAGGAGATCGTGACTGAAGGGCACCGCTTCTTCGGCGCGACATCGGGCGGCATCGCCACCGCCGTGGAGCGCGCCTTCCAGCAGCGCGGCCTGCCGAACGGTTACATTCTCGGCGAAGAAGGCTCGGGCGCCTTTATCGGCGGCTTGCGCTTCGGCGAGGGCACGCTCTTCACCAAGAACGCCGGCGAGCACAAGGTCTATTGGCAGGGCCCCTCGGTCGGGCTCGACGCGGGCGGCGACGGCGCGCGCACCATGATGCTGGTCTACGACCTGCCCGCCGTCAGCGGCCTCTACGGCCGGTATGCCGGCGTGTCGGGCAGCGCCTATCTCGTGGGCGGCGTCGGCATGACCTTCCTTCAGCGCGACTCCGTCACGATCGTACCGATCCGCACCGGCGTCGGCGCCCGGCTGGGCGTCAATATCGGCTATCTCAAGCTGACCCCCGCGCCGACCTGGAACCCGTTCTGACGCGGCGCTCGCGCGCCGCTACCCGAAGCCGGGATCGCGACCATATAGGCCGGAGACTGGGCGCGGCGCGCATCGAGGCTAGGCAGGTTGGCCGCCTCTGGCGTAGAAGCCGCGAGCCGGGTCCGGCCGCTTCGCGGCCGTCGGCATGGAGCGTCGGTCCCGTTCTCGCTGGGCCGCTTCCGCGCTTGGGAGCGCTGGGACTTTGATGATCGCGACGGCCCTTATCTTTCTTCTCGGCGCCCTCACCGCCACCTTGATCGCGCTTCTTTTCGTGCCGCTCGTCTGGCGGCGCGCGCAGCGCCTCGCCCGGCGCGCCTTCGACGCGACGATCCCCACCAGCGTCAACGAGATCCGCGCCGAGATGGACCTCGTGCGCGCCACCTCCGCCTTCTCGCTGCGGCGGGAAGAGCGTCGCAACGCCGACCTGCGCGAGCAGGCGACCCGCGAGCGCGGCGAGGCCGGTCGCGTGATCCTGGAAAACGGCCATCTCTTGGCGCGTCGCAAGGAGCTGGAAGAGACCTTGGCCGAGCGCGACCGGCGCATCGAGCAGATCGAGGAACGTCTCGGTGCCGTGGTGGCGGAACGGGACGAGCTGGTGCAGGCGCGCCAGGAGCTGCGCGGCCGGCTGCAGGCGCGAGCCGACGAACTCGAAGCCTTCACGCTGCGCCACCGGGCGCTGAAGGAGCGCGCCGAAGAGCAGCGCCAGCGCATCACGCTCGCCGACGGGCGGATCGCGCAGCTGGAAGACATGCTGCGATTGGCGCGCACCCCCGCGCCCAAGCCCGACGCCCGGGTGGCGGACACCGGCCGACCCAAGCCAGAAATCGCAATCACCCCCCCGCCCGTTCGCGCGGAGGGCACTGACCCGCGCCGGAGCGGCAACGAGCGCCTGCGCGCGGTGCTGAAAAGCCAGCCGGGAACGGGAGAGCCGGAGACGCCGGCTCCGGCGGACGGCAACGAGAATGCAGAAATCCGCGAGCGCATGAGCGACATCGCGGCAAGGGTCATCCAAAAGGAGATCGAGGCGGAAGGCGCGCAGTCGCCGCTGAGAGCCTTGATCGAAACGCCCGAGCCCCCGCGCCCGAACGGCGGACTTAGTCTCGCCCAGCGCGTGCGCGCCCTTCTGGCGGATGCGCCGACGCCGCCCGGCGACGGCCCGCAGTCAGAGGCACCGACCGAAAGCGAGGCGGAGACGCCCGCGCCCGCCGCGCCGACTGCCCCTGCAAGCCCAGCCGAACGCCCTAGTCCGGGCGCAGCGAAAAGAAATGGTGGAGGGCGATCGCGGCCGAAGTCGCGACGTTGAGACTGTCGAGCCCCGGCGCCATGCCGATGCGTAGCGTCTGAACCTTCTCGATAAGCGCGGGGTCGAGCCCTTCTCCTTCTGTCCCCAGGAACAGCGCGCGGGGCCGGTGTCCCGTCAGTGCGTGCAGCGCGATCTTGCCGGCGGGCGAGAGGAACAGGCAGTCGAAGCCGAGATGCGCCAAGCGCGAGTGGATGGCGGCTGGGGTCCCCATTCGCAGGAAGGGAACGGTCAGCACGGACCCGACCGAAACACGGATGGCCTTGCGATAAAGCGGATCGCAGGCCGCCCCGTCGAGCAGCACGGCGCCGACGCCGAACGCATCGGCATTGCGGAACAGAGCGCCCATATTGTCGTGGTTCGACAGGCCGCAGGCGACGAGAACGAGGCCGCCCTGGTCTCTGATGTCGCTTAGCTGCCGATCCCACTCCGCCTCGCCGCCCGCCCCTTCCACCTTCTCGCCATAGGCGAGGACGCCGCGATGCACGGGAAAGCCTGCAATGGCATCGAACACCTTTGCACCCGCGACATAGACCGGAACGTCCGGGCCGAAGGCGGCGAGCCGCGCTTCGAGCCCGGCCAAGCGGTTTTCGAGGATCAGAAGCGAACGGGCGCGAAAGGAGCGGGAACGGGCCAATTGGTCCAACACCACGCTGCCTTCCGCGATGAAGCCTTGGCGTCCGCGCAGATCCCGGTCGCGCACGTCGCGAAACGGCTCGATGCGCGGATCGGTCGGGTCGAGGATCACGATCGGATCGGTCATGAGGGCGCGTCCTGCGGAGTTGGAGACCGTTCACACGCCGGAGGCGGAGGGCCCGACGAGGAGCAGTTTTGGTTCTGACGAGGCGCCGAGCTTCGAAGGATGTGCTCCCGCGTCGCGCTTAAAGCCGATGCGCCGGCTCGCCTTGTCCTGTATGGGAGGCGCCATGTCCACCGTCCCGATCCCAGCCGGCGAGACCGCGCTCTACCTTCCCGTCAAACGCTTTCTCGAAACGCTCGGCTTCGACGTGAAGGGCGAGATCGGTGCCTGCGATCTCCTGGCCCTGAAGGAGGGCAAGCCGGCCTTCGTGGTCGTGTGCGAACTCAAGCTGCAGTTCAACCTCGAACTCGTCCTGCAAGGCGTCGACCGCGCCCCGGCGGTGGACGAGGTCTGGCTCGCCGCGCGTCTCTCGCCGCGCGGCAAAGGCCGCGAGGGCGACCGGCGCTTTCGCGATCTGTGCCGCCGCCTCGGCTTCGGGCTGCTCGGCGTCGATGGCTCGGACAGGGTTCAGGTGCTCCTGTCGCCGGATTCGCCCAGCCCCCGCAAGAACCCCAAGCGGCGCTCGCAGCTCGTGTCCGAACACCGCCGGCGCGAGGGCGATCCGGCGGTGGGCGGCGGCTCGCGTCGCCCAGTCATGACCGCCTATCGGCAGGAGGCGCTGCGCTGCGCCGCCGCGCTGGCCGCGGGCGCGAGCCGGCCGCGCGACCTGCGCCCCGCCTGCCCCCGCGCCCTGGCGATCCTGCGCCGCAATGTCTACGGCTGGTTCGCCAATCCCGCGCGCGGCCTTTACACGCTGACGCCCGCCGGCTTCGAGGCTCTGGAACGCTGGCCCCAGCCCCGCCCTGAGGCACGCAGCGAAGCGTCGGCCGAGGCGTTGAGCGAGCCATGATCTTCTTCACCGCCGACACGCACTTTGCCGATCCGCGCGTCCTGCGCCTGGACAAGCGCCCTTTCGCGACCCTGGCCGAGCACGACGCGGCCCTGACCGACGCCTGGAACGCGGCGGTGGGGCCGGAGGACGAGGTCTGGCATCTCGGGGATTTCGCGCGCGGCTCGCCGGCCCAGAAGGCCGATCGTCTCGGCCAGCTCCATGGACGAAAGCATCTGGTCGCCGGCAACAATGACGACGAGGCGACGCTTGCGCTGGATGGCTGGAGCAGCGTTTCCTCCTACCGCGAGTTGACGGTGGAGGGCCGAGCACTGGTGCTGTGCCACTACGCCTTTCGCACCTGGAACGGCAGCGGCAAGGGCGCGCTCGACCTGCACGGCCATTCGCATGGCCGGTTGACGCCGATCCCAGGGCAGTACGATGTCGGGGTGGACGTGTTTCGTTTTCGGCCTGTCACGCTGGCCGACATCCTCGTCTCGCGGCGGCGGCGCAAAAGCGCCGAGGCGACGAGCTCAGAGACCCGCCTTTAGCGAGACCTCTCGCAGCGCGCGGACGATCGAAGCCGGAGGATAGGGCTTGGAGAAGAAGAGCCCGTGTTCCGGCAGGTCCTCCTTCGTCACCTTGATATGGCCGGAGGCGACGAAGATCGAGACGGGCGGCCAGCGATCGCGCACCGCGCGGGCGAGCTTCAGACCGTCCATCGAGCCCGGCATGTCGACATCGGTGAACAGCACGCGAATGTCGGGATGATTTTCCAGAAGGCGGATCGCCTCGTCCGCGTTCGACGCCGCATAGGCCTTGAACCCGGCGTCCTCGATCAGGTCCACCGCGTCCCATAGAAGAAGCGGCTCGTCTTCGACCACGAGAACGGCAAACTGGCTGGGATCGAAACACTGGGCCATGGTGGATGAATGTACGGACGAGGTTCTGGTTCAGATGGCGGGGAAGACAGCGAGATTCGTGGTTAAGTTAGCGGCTGGGCGCTCGAAGGCTCCATGCGGCCTCCTTCCTAATCGTCCTTTGGCCTGGAAACAATCGACCACCAGAGGATCGCGCAGGTCGGCGCAAGCCACCCGTTTCCCGCTCATGCCGAAGGCCGCGTCAGGAGATAGGTCGCGACGCAAAGCAGGATGATGCCGACCCCCAGCAGAACAAGATCAGGCGCTCCGCTATAAACGAGCAGAGCGAAGCTCGCGGACATGGACAAGATGGCCAGCGCCTTGGCCCGGCGCGGCACGGCCCGCCGCTCGCGCCAGTTGACGAGGATCGGCCCGAATCGCGGATCGCGCTCCACGCGCGCCGCCCATTCCGGTGAACCGCGCCCGAAGGCCCAGACGGCAAGGAGCACGAAGGGCGTTGCCGGCAGGCCCGGCAGAACCACGCCGGCGATCGCAAGACCGAGGAACAGAAAGCCCAAGGCTCGATACACCGCTCGCGCTGCGCGGCCGGGTGGTGGACGCCGCGACGGGTCGCATGTCTCGAACCGGTCCGCGCCCTCGCCTCGCCCATCAAGCAGGGTCGTCTCCCGTACCATGCCCGCTCCCCTCCCGGCCAACGTGGTTCGCCGCGTAAGACGCAGGCCGCTTGGTTTTATAAAGGGGCTGGCGAACATGGGCGGCGTCACGTTGCAGGCGGTCGAACATAGGGCAAAGACGCGCATCGCCCCCGTCTCGTTCCCAAGCCCATTTCGCAACCGCTGCTTCACCGCGACTTTTGGTCCCCCGCAACTTTGCGTGCCCCGTCTAAAAAGGAACGAGCCGGATGCCCAAATAGAGGGAGACGGCGCCTCTGGGCGGCGTTAACTTGTGATTCGCAGCGCCGTCCTCGCATCCGGGACGGGCATTCGAAAAAGGACGCCGACATGGAGCTGATCCTTCTCGCCACCGCCACCGCGCTTCTCGGTGTGTCGGCCCTTGCGCATGCGGCGCGGCCCAAAGCCGTTCCCGTGAAGGTGGCTGCCAAGACGCACCAACGCTAAGACGCGGGCTCGCTGGAAACGCCGACCTGGGTCGGCTTCCTGCGCTCGGCTGTGATCCTCGGATCAGGCGGCACCGGCCGCCCGATCCGCTTCATCTCCACAGCGCCAAGTCCGACCGGCCGGGGCTTAGCACGTTGTGGTCCCCCGGCATGACGGCTGGCCGAATATCCCGCTCATCACGCGTCACCCTCATGCACGATTGGAAAATCGCGCAGAGCCATAGGGCGATGGGTATCGTCAACGCGAAAAAGCGCGACTAAGATCGCGCTACATATCACATCAATTTTCAAGAAAACTACTGGTACGCCCAAGGGGAATCGAACCCCTGTTTGCGCCGTGAGAGGGCGCCGTCCTAACCGCTAGACGATGGGCGCGAACCAGTGATTGGGTGTATAGCCGCGCCGATCGGGGCTTGCAAGCGCTTTTATGGAGCGGATGGAATTTTCTCGTTTTGGCCGAAAACCAGCGGATAGCGCGAAACGATACGGCCGGAAGGACGGTCCACGAGCAGGATTTCCTCCGAATCGCCGGTTGCGACCCGAAGCAGAATGGCGCCCTCGCCAAGGCTGGTTTCCAGAACGCGCGCGCCGGCCGGCAGTGTGATCGGGGCGCCGCCGTCGGCGATGGTGGAAACGGCCGGCCCGGCGCTGCGATAGACAACAGCGGTCAGAACCGCGATAAGGCCGACGAAAAGCACGGCGATCGACAGCGCCAGAAGCCGCACCATCTTGCGCCGGATCTTCTCGAAGGCCGGGTCCAGGGGGGGCTGCGCACCCGTCTCGTCGGTCATGTCGGTCCTGTTCGGAAAATTGGAGGTTCCCATTCCGGCTGTTGGTACAAGCGGATCGGAAGCGGGCGCAAGCCGCTTCCTCGTGTCCGAGGATGATGCCGGCAAGCGGCTCGACCAGTTTCTGACGCAGGCGCTGGAGGGCGACCTGTCGCGCTCGCGCATCCAGTCCCTGATCGAGGCAGGTCAAGTTCAGGTCGACGACGTCGCCGCCCTTTCCCCCAAGCGCAAGATGCAGCCGGGAGAAGCGGTGTCGATCGAGATGCCGGAGCCCGAGGCGCCCGATCCCGAGCCCGAGAACATCCCACTCACCATTCTCTACGAGGATGCCGACCTCGTGGTTCTCGACAAGCCGGCCGGCCTCGTCGTTCATCCCGGCCCCGGCAATTGGACGGGCACGCTGGTCCACGCGCTGCTCTTCCACTGCGGCGACACGCTGTCGGGCATCGGCGGCGTGCGCCGGCCCGGCATCGTCCACCGGCTGGACAAGGACACGAGCGGCGTCATGGTGGTCGCCAAGAACGATCTGGCCCATCGCTCGCTCGCCGCGCAGTTCGCCGCCCATGGCGCGGACGGGCGCATGGAGCGCGCCTATCAGGCCGTGGTCTGGGGCATTCCCTCCCGCCCGATCGGCACGGTCGACGCCGCGCTCGGCCGCTCCAACTCCGACCGTACCAAGCGCACAGTGGTGCCGGCGGGCCGCGCCGACGCGCGCCATGCCATCACCCATTTCGAGGTGCTGGAGCGCTACGGCGAAGGCAATACCTCAGCCTCGCTGGTCGCCTGCGTGTTGGAAACCGGGCGCACGCATCAGATCCGCGTTCACATGGCCCATATCGGCCATCCGTTGATCGGCGACGAAACCTACGGCGCGCATTTCAAGACCAAGGCCAAAAAGCTGGGCTCGGCCGCCGAACTGGTTGCCGCCTTCCCGCGCCAGGCGCTTCACGCCTTCCGCCTCGTCTTCGAGCATCCGACGACGGGCGAGAGCATGGAGTTCGAAACCGAACTTCCCGACGATCTGGAGGAACTTGTCGAAGCGTTTCGGCATTTCACCCCCGACAGCTGATCGAGGCCGGCAAAGCGCCGACCTGGACGGACAGCGGATCGCCGCGAACTCGAACCGACCCGCTCCGAGCGTCAACGCCAGGTGAACGATTTGTAATCGTCTTCGCCGCGAATTGGCCGTGCAATGCGGCTTTCGCATCACCATATCGGGTTGGAGCGAGCTGCGCCTTTCGGGCAGTTCGGCAGGCGATCGGCTCGGGTCCGAGCGTTCGTCTCTGAGAAGGAGGGTTCCCATATGGCGAGAGCCAATCTTCCGAGCATTGCGTCGGGCGAAGGCGGTCTGGCGCGCTACCTCGACGAGATTCGTCGGTTTCCCATGCTGGAGCCGCAAGAAGAATACATGCTGGCCAAGCGTTACGCCGAACACGACGATCGTGGCGCGGCACATCGGTTGGTAACGAGCCATCTGCGCCTCGTGGCGAAGATCGCGATGGGCTATCGCGGCTATGGCCTGCCGATCGGCGAAGTCGTGTCGGAAGGCAATGTTGGCCTGATGCAGGCGGTGAAGCGCTTCGATCCCGATCGCGGCTTCCGTCTGGCGACCTATGCGATGTGGTGGATCAAGGCCTCGATCCAGGAATACATCCTGCGGTCCTGGAGCCTCGTGAAGATGGGCACCACGGCCAACCAGAAGCGCCTGTTCTTCAACCTGCGCAAGATGAAGAGCCGCATCCAGGCCCTGGACGAAGGCGATCTGCGCCCCGATCAGGTGCACCAGATCGCCACACAGCTCGGCGTCAGCGAGGAGGAGGTCGTTTCGATGAACCGCCGCCTCTCCGGCGACGCCTCGCTCAACGCGCCGATCCGCGCGACCGAGGGCGAAAGCGGTGAGTGGCAGGATTGGCTGGTGGACCAGTCGGAGAACCAGGAAGACGTCCTGGTCGAGCAGGACGAGATGAATCAGCGGCGCGGCATGCTGCGCTCGGCCATGAACGTCCTGAACGACCGCGAGCGCCGCATCTTCGAGGCGCGGCGTCTGGCCGAGGACCCGATCACGCTGGAAGCTCTGTCCGGTGAGTTCGACATCAGCCGCGAGCGCGTGCGCCAGATCGAGGTGCGCGCCTTCGAGAAGGTGCAGAAGGCTGTGAAGGATACGGCCGAGGCCGCTCGGCGCCAGCTGCGCGTGGTGGCGGAAGCCACCGCCTGACCGCATCGCGCCATACTGATCCCAAGCCTCCGGCTCGCGCCGGGGGCTTTTTTATTGGGCTTCTCGGCTCCTCAATCGATCGTCCAGCGCTTGCGATCCGGGGACCGATCCCCGACATTCCGCTCGCGACATGCGGAGTTTTCCAATGCCTGATACCGGACGCGCCCCGGCGCGATCCAGCGCCACCGCCGCTCTCTTCTCCGGAGACAGCGACCGCCCCAAGCCCCTCGACGTTCTGAAGACCGTGTTCGGCCACGCGAGCTTTCGGGGCCAGCAGGAAGCCGTAGTCGAGCAGATCGTCGCGGGCGGCGATGCGCTGGTTCTGTTTCCGACGGGCGCCGGCAAGTCGCTTTGCTATCAGGTTCCCGCGCTCTGCCGGCGCGGCACCGGCGTCGTCGTCTCGCCGCTGATCGCGCTGATGCGCGATCAGGTGGAGGCGCTGCGTCAGGTCGGCGTGCGCGCGGCATCGCTGAACTCGGCCATGAGCGAGGATGAGCGAAGCGAAGTCTGGCGCGAGCTGACGGCGGGGCGGATCGATCTTCTCTATGTCACGCCCGAGCGCCTGACATCCGAGGGCTTCCGCCGCAGCCTCGCCCGGCTCGACATCGCGCTTTTCGCCATCGACGAAGCACACTGCGTCAGCCAGTGGGGCCACGACTTCCGGCCGGAATATCGCGAACTGGCGAGCTTGGCCGACGAGTTCCCCAACGTGCCGCGCGTCGCGCTCACGGCAACGGCGGACGCCGCGACGCGGGCCGACATCGCCGAGCGGCTGCGCCTGGAAGAAGCCCCGGTCTTCGCCACGTCCTTCGACCGGCCGAACATCCGATACGCCATCGTCGAGCGCGACAACGCCCGCAAGCAGCTTCTCCAGTTCCTTCAGGGGCACAAGGGAAACAGTGGCATCGTCTATTGCCTGTCCCGCCGCAAGGTGGAGGAGACGGCGGAATGGCTGAACGCGCAGGGCATCTATGCCCTGCCCTACCATGCCGGCATGGATTCAGGCATCAAAGCCAAGAATCAGGACGCTTTCCTGCGCGAGGAGAATCTCTGCCTCGTGGCGACGGTGGCCTTCGGCATGGGCATCGATAAGCCGGACGTGCGCTTCGTCGCCCATCTCGATCTGCCCTCCTCCGTCGAGGCCTATTACCAGGAGACCGGCCGCGCCGGGCGCGATGGCCAGCCGGCCGAGGCCTGGATGGCTTACGGGTTGCAGGACGTGGTGCAGCGTCGTCGGATGATCGACGAGGGCGGGTCGGAAGACGCGATCAAGCGCGTCGAGCGCGGCAAGCTCGACGCCCTTCTCGGCATCTGCGAGACGCCGGACTGCCGGCGCGCCGCGATCCTGCGCCATTTCGGCGAGAGCTATGGCGGGCGCTGCGGCAATTGCGACACCTGCCTTTCGCCGGTCGAAACCTGGGACGGGACCGACGCGGCGGTGAAGCTCATGGCCGCCGTGTACCGCACGGGCGAGCGCTTCGGCCTCGCCTATGTCATCGACGTTCTCACCGGCAAGGCCAACGACAAGGTGCGCCAGAACGGGCACGATACGATCCCCGTTTTCGGCCAGGGGCGCGATCTCGAAGCCAGGGCCTGGAACTCGGTGGCGCGCCAGTTGACCGCCGCGAGCCTGCTTCTGGTGGATCATCAATCCTTCGGCGCGCTCTATCTCGGCGAGGGCGCGCGCGCCGTGTTCAAGGGGGAGCGGCGCGTCGTTCTGCGCAAGGACCGCACCCGCAAGGCGACCGAGTTCCGCCGCTCCGCGCCGGTCACGGAGGGGCTGAGCCAGGAAAGCGCCTTCCTGTTTGAGGCGCTGCGCAAGCTGCGCTCGCGCCTGTCGCGCGAGCAGAGCCTGCCGGCCTACATGGTGTTTTCCGACGCGACTCTGCGCGCCATGGCCGAGCTTCGGCCGGGCACGCTGCGCCTGATGGGAAAGGTGCCGGGCGTCGGCGCCGCCAAGCTGGAGCGCTACGGCGAGATGTTCCTTGCCACACTGCGCGAGGCGCAGGAGCAAATGCCTTAGACTTGCTTGAGAGGTCGGCCGGGTCGGTCCGACGTCGCCTTTACGCACTCCCGCCTGGACCGTTGGCAATCCTCGCCGATGCCATTCTCCATCACGCAAGTTCGGCGCCTCGCGAACGGATGAAACGCCACCCGACGGTCTCCACCGCCGAGTTGTCGAACCGTTTCTCAAGCCGGGGTGTCGAACACAATAAAGCCCGCCGATTGGCGGGCTTCTCTATGCGAGGATTTGCAATCCTCAAGTTTTGGCGGCCCAGGCGTCCAGCGCTTCCTTGAAGACGCGGCTGCCCGGAATGCCCTTCTCGACCGACATGAGCGCACGCTGGCCGCTCGTGTAGGCCAGCGGAATGTCGATCCATTCCTCGCGGCCGAGTAGCGACAGGTTGGTGCGCATGGCCTGTTCGAGATCGTTCAGCGCGATGATGAAGAACCCGTCCGAGATCTTACCGGAAATGCCGATCAGGGGCTCGCCGCGCGCCTGCTCCGTCGGCTTCAGCGCCAAACGCTGGACATTCTCGATGCCGCCGCCCGGCGCGCCGTTGGGCGTGTCGAACATGATCTCGATCACGTGGCTGGCGGGTAGCGTCTCGTCGGCGTTGCGACGGATCGTCATCGTCATCTTCATGCCGGTGGAGGGGATTTCCGCCACGCCCCGGATCGCGGGCTCGGGCGGCTGCCCCTCGGCGGGCGCTTCGCGCACCAAGCTCCAGACCACGTTGCCGTCCTGCTGCGTGCCTTCGCGATCGGCCGAGCGCTCCTCGTAGAAAACCGCACGCTGTCCGACCGCGATCGGCGCCTGCGCCGGAGGCGTGGCGGCGGCTGGGGGCGTGGTGGCCTCCGGCGTGGCCGGCGTGGCGGGCGTGGTGGCGGGCGGCGTGTCGCGGGACTGGGCGGGCGCCGGGTTCACTTCGGCGGCGACGACATTGGTGCCCTCTTCGAAGGCGTTGCCGGCATTGGCGCCGGGCCCTTCGTCCACTTCGCTACCGTCAGCCTGAAGGCGCTGCGTGAACTGGCGCGGACGCACGCCGCCGGCGGCAGGAGCCGCTGCGCCCGGCGCGGTGTCGGTCACCTGCCCCTGCGGCGCGGCGGCGGTCGCGGGCGTCTGGTCGCCCGGCACGGTTGCCGGCGGCTCACCCTGATCGGTCGTGCCCGGCGAAGTGGTGGCGACCTGCGTCGAGCCGCCGCCCGTCACGAGCGAGCGGATGTCGTCGAGATAGAACCAGCCGGCGGCGGCCAGGGCGACGATTGCGACGGCCGCGACACCGAGGCCGAGACGCGAGCGATCCTTGGATCGCGCGCGGCGCGCGGGATAACGCGGCGCGGCAAGATCCGGCTCGGGAATGCCGGCAAACGAGCCCGGGTTCGCCGGCTCGCGCGCGGACGTGCGCTGCGAGATTGTAGCAGGGCGAAGCTGGCGGTTGCCGATCGGATCGGTTGGCGCTTCGGCGGGACCGACCTCGCCGACACGCGGCGCGTCGTCGCCCGCCGCGCCCTGAGTGGCGGGCGGCGCGGCACCCGGCGGCAGGGGCCTGCGCTCCGGCACGAAACCGTGCTCCGGCGCGGTCAGGGGTGCACGGCTCGGCACGGCGGGACGGTCCAGCGTGGGCTCGCCCGGACGCACCACGCCCCCCTGCTCGTTCGTGGAGACGCGCGGGAAAGCGGGCGTCGCGGGTGGGCGGGTGGTCGGCGTCGCGCGCGGAAAAGCGGGCTGCGGCGTGCGCTCGCTCTGGCCCGAAACAGCGGGCGCCTGCGGCTCGTCCAACCGCACGGGCGCGGACCAACCATCGCTCGGCTCGCTTGGCGCGGCGGACTCGCCAGGGGTGGCCGGCGTCTGGCGCAGGAGCGAACGCGGCGAAACAGGACCTGGTTCGAAGGTGCGGGGCGGGACCGGCGGAGGCGGCGTCCAGGCGTCGGGCTCGGGGAGTTGCGCCGGGGGCGGCGCAGGGCGGGCGGCCTCTCGCGGCGGTTCGGCGGGCGCGGTCTCTTCGACCTGGCTCGGTGCGAACGTGTCCGGCTCAGCCTGCGCGGGTTCGGGCTCGGCGGGTTCGGGCGGCGGCGCGTAATGCGCCTCGGTCTCGCGGATCGCGTCTTCCAGCACGCGGTAGCGCGCCTCGACGACATGGTCGTCCAAAGGCGGATTGGCGGCCTCGATCTGCCGCGTGATCGCCGCCCGCGCCTTTTCGTAGACCTTCGCGCGCAGTTGCGGCGAGGCATTGGGCAATCCGTCGATCGTCTTACGGAGAACGGCGGTCAGGTTCGCCATGGATGGCTGCACTCGCTAAGCTATATGGCTCCGCGTCGCGCGAACCATCGAGGGAAACGTCGCGGATCGGGAGCCGATCCGCCCCCGAATGCCGGGCCATGGCCCACACTCTCGCGCCCCGAAGCGGCCGGCCTCGGTCGATGCTCCGCGGGGGAGCCTACCGAGGGAACCGCCGGGGCGCCGTGCCCGACTGCTTCACCCGAACCGTCAGACGGCGCGGAGACCTTGAATCAACCCTTCCTTAATCCTGAAACGGATCGCGGACAAGGATCGTGTCGTCGCGTTCGGGCGAGGTCGAAAGAAGCGTGACGGGCGCGCCGACCAGCTCCTCGATCTGGCGCACATACTTCACCGCCTGCGCGGGAAGATCGCCCCAGGAACGGGCGCCTGCCGTGGTGCCCTTCCAGCCCTCGAAGCTCTCGTAGATCGGCACGACGCGGCGTTGCGCACCGAGGCTTGCCGGGAAATAGTCGATCCGCTCGCCATCCAGCTCGTAGCCGACGCAGATGCGGATTTCGTCCATTCCGTCGAGCACGTCGAGCTTGGTGAGCGCCAACCCGTGAATGCCGTTGATGGCCACCGCTTGGCGCACGAGCACCGCGTCGAACCAGCCGCAGCGGCGCTTGCGCCCGGTCACCGTGCCGAACTCGTGACCCTTGGTGCCCAGGAACTCGCCGACTTCGTTGTCCTGCTCGGTCGGGAACGGGCCTTCGCCGACGCGCGTCGTGTAGGCCTTGGTGATGCCGAGCACGAAACCGGCCGCCGAGGGGCCGAGGCCCGAACCCGCCGCCGCTTGGCCCGCCACGGTGTTGGACGAGGTGACATAGGGATAGGTGCCGTGGTCGATGTCGAGCAGCGTGCCCTGCGCGCCTTCGAACAGGATGCGGTCGCCCGCCTTGCGGCGCTCGTCGAGAAGGCGCCAGACCCGGTCGATATAGGGCGTGATCTCGGCGGCCACCGAGGTCAGCTCCTCCAGGATGGCTTCGGCCGAGACTTCCGGCTGGCCTAGGCCCCGGCGCAGCGGATTGTGATGGGCGAGCAGCCGCTCGATCCGCTCGGGAAGCACGTCGAGCTCGGCCAGATCCATGATGCGCAGCGCGCGGCGGCCGACCTTGTCCTCGTAGGCCGGGCCGATGCCGCGCCCCGTCGTGCCGATCTTGGTGCCGGCGGCGGCCGCTTCCCGCACCGCGTCCAGCTCGCGGTGCAGCGAGAGGATCAGCGCGGCGTTGTCGGCGATGCGCAGCGTCTCGGGGCCGATCTTGACGCCCTGCGCCTCGATCCGCTTCTTCTCGGCGACGAAAGCATGCGGGTCGAAGACCACGCCGTTGCCGATCACCGAAAGCTTGCCGGAGCGCACGACGCCGGACGGCAGGAGCGAGAGCTTGTAGGAGACGCCGTCCACCACCAGCGTGTGACCGGCATTGTGGCCGCCCTGGAAGCGCACGACCACGTCGGCGCGCTCCGAAAGCCAGTCCACGATCTTGCCTTTTCCCTCGTCGCCCCACTGCGACCCGACGACGACGACGTTTGCCATGAATGCTCCTTGGCAGCCCGAAGGCCCGTTTCGCGCAAGTCCCGCCACAGGGCCGGGACGCGCCAAAACACGCGGACCCGCGAAAGGTCCGACGCAAAATTCGGCCGGACTATAATGAAGCCCCGCCCGACATGCGAGGGTGGAGGCGGGATATTTCCCGGCCGAGCCAGCCGGATCTGTGGAGGACGAAGCGGCTTGGCCGCGTCCGGCTTTCGTCAGGCCGACTTGCCTTTCGCGGCGGGCGGAAACGGGTCTAAGAGAGACCGGCGCCGCTCCTTCGATCGCCGTCCCGTCGCAATGAAAGACCTTCCATGCTCTCCCGCCTTGGCCACCCCTATGTCCTTCTCGGACTGACCGCCCTGATCTGGGGCGCCAACGCGGTGGCGGGCAAGCTCGCGGTCGGCCATGTCTCGCCCATGCTGATGACCTTCCTGCGCTGGGCGATGGCGGTGCTGGTGCTCCTGCCCTTCGTGCGGCCGCATCTCAAGCGGGACCGGGAGGCGCTGCGCGGGCGCTGGGGGTACTTTCTGCTGATCGGCTTTCTCGGCTTCACCGCGTTCAACTCGCTCTTCTATCTCGCGCTTTCCTACACGACCGCGATCCACGCCATGATCGTGCAATCCTCCATGCCGCTCGTGGTCTTCGTCGGCATGTTCGCGATCTTTCGCGCCCGCACCACACCGCTCCAGCTCGTCGGCTTCGGCCTGACCCTGGTCGGCGTGTTGCTTACCGCGGCACATGGCGCGTTTTCCACTCTCCTGCATCTGGAGGTGAACGAAGGCGACGCGCTGATGGTCGTCGCGGTGTTCTGCTTCGGCGCTTATACCATCCTCCTGTCGCGCAAGCCGACGGTTCACTGGATCAGCTCGATCTTCCTGATCTCACTCGCGGCCGCTTTCACCTCAGCGCCGATCGCCTTGGCGGAAGCCGCGCTCGGCCATGCGCAATGGCCGGATGCGCAGGGCTGGGCAGTCCTGGTCTTCTCCGTTCTCCTCGCCTCGATCGCCTCGCAGAGCCTCTACATTCGCGGCATCGAGATGATCGGCGCGAACCGGGCCAATCTCTTCGTCAATCTCGTGCCGATCTTCGGCACGCTGCTGGCGGTCGCGGTGCTTGGCGAGCCGCTCTTCGCCTACCACGTCGTCTCGCTGACGCTGGTTTTGGGCGGCATCATGCTGGCCGAGTTCGGCAAGCGGAACCAGCGCGTCGCCACCCGCCCCAAGCCAGCGGGCTGAAGGGCGCATAGCAAAAAGGGCAGAGCGGTTTCCCGCCCTGCCCTCTCATGGCTTGTGCCGATCCTTTGACGGATCAGACGTCGAAGGTCAGCATCTTGGCCTGGCCGATGGCGTTGAGGCCACGGATCTCGTTCAGGAAATCCTCGCTCAAGGGGCCGTCCAGATAGATCACGGCGATGGCGTTGCCGCCCTGCTCGTCGCGGCCGAGATGGAAGTTGGCGATGTTGATGCCGGCCCGGCCGAAGGCGGTGCCGAGCTCACCGATCACGCCCGGAACGTCCTTGTTCGCGGTGTAGAGCATGTAGCGGCCGACATCGGCCTCCATGTTGATGCCCTTGATCTGGATGAAGCGCGGTTTGCCGTCGGAGAAGGTCGTGCCGGCCACCGAGCGCGTCTGCTTCTTGGTCTTCACCGTGACCATGATGTAGCCGTCGAACACGCCGGTCTTGTCGCGGCGCACTTCGGAGACGGCAATGCCGCGCTCCTTGGCCATGAGCGGGGCGGAAACCATGTTAACGGTCTGGACCTGCGCCTTCAGAAGGCCGGCGATCGCCGCCGCCGACAGGGCGCGGGTGTTCATCGTGCCCGGCGCGCCGTCATAGACGATCTCGATCCCGTCGATCGCCTCTTCGGTGAGCTGGCCGGCGAAGGAGCCGAGGATCTCGGCGAGCTTCACGTAGGGCGTCAGGATCGGCGCTTCCTCGGCCGTGATGGACGGCATGTTGAGCGCGTTCGACACGGCGCCGTTCACGAGATAGTCGGCCATCTGCTCGGCCACCTGCAGGGCGACATTCTCCTGCGCTTCCGTAGTGGAGGCGCCGAGATGCGGCGTGCAGACGACGTTGTCGAGACCGAAGAGCGGGCTATCGGTGGCCGGCTCGACCTCGAACACGTCGATGCCCGCGCCCGCCACATGGCCGGCCTTGATCGCGTCCGCCAGGTCCTTCTCGACGATCAGGCCGCCGCGCGCGCAGTTGATGATGCGCACGCCCTTCTTCATCGTCGCGATCACCTTGGCGTCGATGATGTTGCGCGTCTTGTCCGTCAGCGGCGTGTGCAGCGTGATGAAGTCGGCGCGCTTGAAGAGATCCTCCAGCTCGACCTTCTCGATGCCCATGTCGCGCGCCCGCTCTTCCGAAAGGAACGGGTCGAAGCCGATGACCTTCATCTTCAGCCCGACGCCGCGCGAGGCGACGATGGAGCCGATATTGCCGCAGCCGATGACGCCCAGCACCTTGCCGGTGATCTCGACGCCCATGAAGCGGTTCTTCTCCCACTTGCCGGCCTGGGTGGAGGTGTCGGCGGCGGGCAGCTGACGGGCGGTCGCGAACATCATGGCGACGGCGTGTTCGGCCGTGGTGATGGAATTGCCGAAGGGCGTGTTCATCACGATGATGCCCTTCCGGCTGGCGGCCGGAATGTCGACATTGTCGACGCCGATGCCGGCGCGGCCGATGACCTTCAGCTTGCCCGCCGCGTCGATGATCTTTTCCGTGACCTTGGTCGCGGAGCGGATGGCGAGGCCGTCATACTGTCCGATGACCTCGAGCAGCTTGTCCTTATCCTTGCCGAGGTCGGGCAGATAGTCGACCTCGACGCCGCGATCCTTGAAGATCTGAACGGCGGTAGGGGACAGCTTGTCGGAAACGAGAACGCGGGGTGCCATGGGAATGGTCCTTGGGTGCGGATCGGGTGCGGATCGCGCCGGCCGAACGCGGCAACGGGCGAAGCGAAAAACGAGAAACCGGAGAAGAGAATGCGAGCCGGGGGCGGACGGCGCGTCGCGCGCCGTCAGCTTCGAGGCGCCGGGCTCATGGCCGGGCGCCCGGCCCCTTCACCTCGGAAGGGGCCGTCCAGGGTTGGACGATGTCAGGCGGCCTGGGCCAGCGTCGCCTTCTGAGTCTCGTAGGCATAGGCGAGCCAGGGCATGAGCGCCTCGACATCCGCCGTCTCGACGGTCGCGCCGGTCCAGATGCGGAGGCCGGCGGGCGCATCGCGATAGGCACCGATGTCGAGGGCGACGCCCTCCTTCTCCAGAAGCGAGGCGACGCCCTTGGCGAAGGCGTCCTGAGCATCCTTCGGCAGGGCCGTCAGCGCCGGATCGGTGAACTGAAGGCAGACCGAGGTGTTGGAGCGGATCTCGGCGGACTTGGCGAGGAAGCCCAGCCAGCTATTGGCCTCGACGAAACGCTCGATCACCGCGAGATTGGCGTTGGCGCGGGCCTTCAGCCCTTCCAGACCGCCGACCGACTTGCCCCACTGGAGCGCGTCCAGATAATCCTCGACGCAGAGCATGGAGGGCGTGTTGATCGTCTCGCCCTTGAAGATGCCTTCGATCAGCTTGCCGCCCGAGGTCAGGCGGAAGATCTTCGGAAGCGGCCAGGCCGGCTTGTAGGTGGTCAGGCGCTCCACCGCGCGCGGGCTGAGGATCAGCATGCCGTGGGCCGCCTCGCCGCCCATCACCTTCTGCCAGGAGAAGGTGACGACATCGAGCTTGTCCCAGGGGAGGTCCTGCGCGAAGGCGGCCGAGGTCGCGTCGCAGATCGTCAGACCCTGGCGGTCGGCGGGGATCTTGTCGCCGTTCGGCACGCGCACGCCGGAGGTCGTGCCGTTCCAGGTGAAGACGACGTCATGGTCGAAATCGATCTCAGCGAAATCCACGATCTCGCCATAGCCGGCTTCGAGGACGCGGGCGTCGGTCAGCTTCAGCTGCTTCACCGCGTCGGTCACCCAGCCGGAGCCGAAGCTTTCCCAGGCGACCATGTCGACCGGGCGGGCGCCCAGCAGAGACCACATGGCCATCTCGACGGCGCCCGTGTCGGAGGCCGGAACGATGCCGATGCGGTAGTCCGCAGGGACCTGAAGAATGTCGCGGGTGTCCTCGATGGCCTGTGCCAGCTTGGTCTTGCCGAGCTTGGCGCGGTGCGAGCGGCCGAGAGCGGCGTCGCTCAGGGCTTCCAGCGTCCAACCGGGACGCTTGGCGCAGGGGCCAGAGGAAAAGCGGGGGTTTGCCGGACGCGTGGTCGGCTTGGTGGCGTCAGCCATGTAGCTATCCTCACAGATAGAAGCGCCTCGTTGGGGAGGCGTGTCCCACGGACGGGGATAGGGACAGTTCGTCGCGCAGTCAAGTGACATCGTGATGAAGGCGGCGCGCCCGCGAGGAGCCTCCGGCCCAAGCGTCTGAACGCGAAAAGGGCGGGTTTCCCCGGCCCTTCCCGATCCTGAAAACTTGGAGATACGCCCGGCCTACCAGAGGCTGTAGCGCAGGCCGGCGGAGATCGTGTGCCGGTCGAACCCGTCGTCGGAGCCGATGCCGGTCTGCCCGGGCAGGCCGACCGTCGCGCCAGCCAGCTTGTAGTTGTCGCCGCTCTCGACGTTGAGATAGCGGTAGCCGATGTCGAGCGCGAGGTTCTTGGTGAGGTCGTAGGCGACGCCGGCCGAGAGCGACCAGGCGAAGCGCCAGGAATCCTCGCCCTTGGTCGGGGCGGTCGAGCAGTAGAGTGCTGAGCAGAACTCGAGGCTCGGCTTGTCGTAGCTCAGATGCACCGCGCCCACGCCGCCGCCGACATAGGGCGTGAAGCCCGCGAGCGTGCCGAGATCGACATAGGCATTGGCCATCACGTCCCACATCGCGGCGTCGCCGCGATCGCGGACCGTGCAGCCGACGCCGCAGAAGATCGACGAATCGGTCCGCGCGTTGAAGTCGGGCTGGGAGTAGCGCGCGGTCACATCGGCGCGCAGCATGTCGGTGAAGCGATAACCGATGCCGCCGCCCCCGCCGAACGTCTCGTCCAGGCTGGCATCGCGATAAGACTCGGTCGTGGCGCCGAAGGGCGTGCGCAGCGTGCGCGAACCTTCCAGGTCGGAACTGAAGTCGTAGGTGGCGTCGCCGCGCAGATACCAGCCGGTGCCGATCTCGACGGGCACGAGTTCGGGGGCCTCGCGGTAGATCGGACCCATGTCGGCGGCGGACGCCATGGTAGGCAGGGAAAGGGCCGCAGCCCCCAAAAGGAGAAGGGTCTTTAAGGTCATCGCGATCGGCCTCGAAACGGTAAAAGCCACGAAAGCGGATCGCAGATGCCGCCTTCCTCGCATTAACCATGCCGCAGGATGATTAACGCAGGGTTAACCCTGTTTCTTAACCCTGAGCCCTCATTAGGCTTAACGCGAAAAGGCCGCCCTTCCCGGGGGAAGAGCGGCCATGGATGCGTGCAACTATCCCGGCCCCGAGCGGGCCGCAGGGACGGCGCTTAGAAGAAGGAGTAGCGCAGACCGGCCCGAACGGCGTGGATATCGAAGCCGTTGTCGCGGCCCTGAATGCCGGAGGCGCCGGCGGCGCGGTCCTGCGCGTCGAAGGCGAAGGCCTTGCCTTCGTAGACGTGCGTCCAGCGATAGCCGACGTCGAGCGCCAGCGAGTGGGTCAGGTCGATGCTCGCGCCGGCCATGAGCGAGTTGGCAAAACGCCAGCTGTCCTCGCCCTCGTGGACGCCGAGATAGTTGTTGGGATCGCCGCAGGTGGTCGAGCAGATCTCGTTGCGCATGTCGCCGTAGCTGACATTGGCGAAGCCGATACCGGCGCCGAAATAGGGCGTGATCGGGCCGAAATAGGGCAGATCGACATAGGCGTTGGCCATGACGGTCCAGAGATCGGCTTTCGAGCTGTCGTTGAACCGGCAGCCGCTACCGCCGGAATAGGGGCAGTCGCTGCGGCCCTTGACGTCGAAATCGTAGTAATCGACGGCGAGATCGGTGCGGAAGTGCTCGGCCCAGCGGTAGCCGACGCCGGCGCCCAGACTGTAGCTGTCCTTCAGCTCGATCGAGGAATAGCGAAACTCGTCGCCGTAATTGCCGCTATAGGCGTCGAAATAACGGAACGAGCCGTCCGTCTCCGAGGAGAAGACATAGCCCGCGTCGGCGCGGATGTACCAACCGCTATAGTCGGCCGGCGTTTCCTCGACCACCGGGATCGGCTCGATGATGTCGGCCGCCTTGGCCGCGATGGGAAAGAGAGAGGCGCCCGCCAGAACGGCAACGACAAGCCGATTCATATCAAAGATCTCCAGACTTCGAACAGTCAGCGGCTTGGGTTCCGCGATCGATCGAAATCTAAAGATTAATGCTTAATCCAAAGTTACCTTCCCCAACGCAATGGCCAAATCCGTTGCCTATCCGCAACAGTCGACCCTTTGCGAGCGTCGTTTTGCGAAAGTGACGCCCTCGTACGTTGACGATAGGGCTTCCGTTTCACCCAACAAAGAAGGGACTCAGGCGGCCGCGCGGCGCAGCACGTCGCAGATGTCATCCACCACATCCGCCACGAGACGGGCGTCGTCTCCCTCGGCCATGACGCGGATCAGTGGCTCGGTGCCGGAGGGGCGGATCACGAGGCGGCCGGTATCGCCCAGCCGCTCGCGCCCAAGATTAATGACATCCTGCACCTTTGGAAGTTCCAGCGGCGTGCCGCCACCGAAGCGCACGTTCTTGAGGATCTGCGGCACGGGCTCGAACTTGCGGCAGACCTCCGAGACGGTGCCGCCCGCCTTGCGCACCACGGCCAGGACCTGCAGAGCGGACACGAGCCCGTCCCCGGTCGTGCCGAAATCGGAGAGGACGATATGCCCGCTCTGCTCGCCGCCGACATTGTAGCCATGCTCGCGCATGTGCTCCACGACGTAGCGATCGCCGACCTTGGTGCGGGCGAGCTGGATCTGCCGGTCGTTGAAGAAGCGCTCCAAGCCGAGATTGGACATGATCGTGGCGACCACGCCGCCAGCCGCCAGGCGCCCGTCCTCGGACCAGGCCTCGCCGATCACTGCCATGATCTGGTCGCCATCCACGATCTCGCCGCGCTCGTCGATGATGAGCACCCGGTCGGCATCGCCGTCCAGCGCGATGCCGATATCGGCGCGCACTTCGCGCACCTTGGCGCGCAGGGCATCCGGGCTGGTGGAGCCGCAGTTGAGATTGATATTGGTGCCGTTCGGCTCGACGCCGAGCTTCACCACTTCGGCGCCGAGCTCCCACAGCACGTCCGGCGCCACGCGATAGGCCGCGCCATTGGCGCAGTCGATGGCGACCCTCACGCCATCCAGCGACAGGTCGCGCGGCAGCGTGCGCTTGGCAAATTCCGCATATCGATCGCGCCCGCCATCATCATAGCGCTTGGCGCGGCCGAGCTGGTCGCCGAAGGCGAGGCGCGAGGTCAGGTCCTCGTCGATCAAACGGTTGATCTCCGCTTCCAGCTCGTCGGACAGCTTGTAGCCGTCGGGGCCGAAAAGCTTGATGCCATTGTCCTCGAATGGATTGTGCGACGCCGAGATCATCACGCCGATATCGGCGCGCATGGAGCGCGTCAGCATGGCGACCGCAGGGGTCGGCATGGGACCGAGCATCAGCACGTCGACGCCGACCGCCGTAAAGCCCGCGCATAGTGCCGGCTCCAGCATGTAGCCGGACAGGCGCGTGTCTTTCCCGATCACGACGCGATGGCGGTAGTTCCCGCGCTTGAAGGCAAGGCCCGCCGCCATGCCGACCTTCATCGCGATCTCGGGTGTCATCGGATGGCGGTTGGCCCGACCTCGAATGCCGTCCGTCCCGAAATAGGATTTCGCCATGGTGATCCCCTCGATCTCTGTTTCCTCGGGCCTGCGGATGGGTCGGCCGGGAGGCTTCGAACGCCCCAGCCGGGCCGCCTGCCGAACGGCTCGCGCCGGTAAACCAATCAGCCGCCGCGCCGTTTTTTGGGCCGCGTAGCGTCCTCGCCGCCCCTCCGGCAAGGCCTCTCACAAAAAAGGCGGGCCGGAGCCCGCCTCTCATTCGATATGCCCGCGATCGCCTCAGGCGGTCGGCTGCGGCTCCAGGCCACCATCCGTGTCGTCGCGCGGGCCGCTCGGCTTGGAAGAGCCGGCCTTCGGGACGGCCGAGCCGCGCGAGGGCGGCGTGTCGTCGCCCATGTCGCGGGCCAGCGGCTTGCCGGCCAGGAGATCACGCACCTCGTCGCCCGACAGGGTCTCGTATTCGAGCAGACCATTGGCGACGATGTGAAGATCGTTGATGTGCTCGCGCAAGATGCGGCGGGCCTTGTTCTCGGACTCTTCGATTATGCGACGCACTTCGGAATCGATCAGGCGCGCCGTCTCCTCCGACATGTTCTGCTGCTGCGAGACGGAATGACCGAGGAAGATCTCTTCCTGGTTCTGCCGGTAGCGCAGGCGGCCGAGCTTGTCGCTCATGCCGTATTCCATGACCATAGCGCGGGCCATATTGGTGGCCTGCTGGATGTCGTTGGAGGCGCCGGTGGTGACGTTCTCCAGCCCGTAGATGATCTCCTCGGCCGCGCGGCCGCCGAAGATCATGGAGAGACGGGCTTCCATCTCGTTCTTGCGCATGCCGTAGCGGTCGCGCTCCGGCAAGTTCATGGTGACGCCCAGCGCGCGGCCACGCGGAATGATCGTGACCTTGTGCAGCGGGTCGTTGAACGGCTCGAAAATACCGACCAGCGCGTGACCGGCCTCGTGATAGGCGGTCAGCTTCTTCTCGTCCTCGGTCATGGCCATGGAGCGACGCTCGGCGCCCATCATGACCTTGTCCTTGGCGTCCTCGAATTCCAGCATGGTGACGAGGCGCTTGGAGCGGCGCGCCGCCATCAGCGCGGCCTCATTCACGAGATTGGCGAGATCGGCGCCGGAAAAACCCGGCGTGCCGCGCGCGATCGTCTTGAGATCGACATTCGGGGCCAGCGGTACGTTGCGCACATGGACCTTGAGGATCTTCTCGCGCCCGCCGACATCGGGGTTCGGAACCATGACCTGACGGTCGAAGCGGCCCGGACGCAGAAGCGCGGGGTCAAGCACGTCTGGCCGGTTGGTGGCCGCGATGAGGATGATGCCCTCGTTCGCCTCGAACCCGTCCATCTCCACCAGAAGCTGATTCAGCGTCTGCTCGCGCTCGTCATTGCCGCCGCCGAGTCCGGCGCCGCGATGACGGCCGACCGCGTCGATTTCGTCGATGAAGATGATGCAGGGCGCGTTCTTCTTGGCCTGCTCGAACATGTCGCGCACGCGGCTGGCGCCGACGCCGACGAACATCTCGACGAAGTCCGAACCCGAAATGGTGAAGAAGGGAACGTTCGCCTCGCCCGCAACGGCTCGGGCCGTCAGCGTCTTGCCCGTGCCCGGAGGGCCGACGAGGAGGACGCCGCGCGGAATCTTGCCGCCGAGGCGCTGGAACTTCTGCGGCTCGCGCAGGAACTCAACGATTTCTTCGAGGTCCTGCTTGGCCTCGTCCACGCCCGCCACGTCGGCGAAGGTGACGCGGCCGTGCGCCTCGGTCAGGAGCTTGGCCTTGGACTTGCCGAAGCCCATCGCCTTGCCGCCCGCGCCGCCTTGCATCTGGCGCATCAGGAAGATCCAGACGCCGAGGATCAGGAGGATGGGGCCGAAGGATACGAGGATCGACCAGATCGGATTGACGTTGTCCGAAGGCGGGCTCGCGTTGATCTGGACGTTGCGCTGCTCAAGACGGCTGACGAGCTGCGGGTCGCCCGGCGAATAGGTCTGGAACGGGCTGGCACCGTCGGTATAGGAGCCCGAAATCCGCTGGCCCTGGATGGTCACGGAGCGCACGCGACCGGAATCCACGTCGGACAGGAACTGCGAATACGGCACCTCGCGCGAATTCGCGGTCTGCGATCCGTTCGAGAAGAGCTGAAACAACGCGATCAGCAGCAGCGCGATGATCGCCCAAACGGCGAAATTGCGGAAGTTCTGGTTCATCATCCGTCCTGGAAATGCGCCCTGGCGACCTCGCGTCTCGCAACGCAGGCGGCTTCGACTTGCCCTCGAATGTAGGTGTCCGCCACCCCCTTGCCAACAGGTTCACCGCGATTTGCGGCATTTTGGGGCCGGCCGGTTAACACGGTCCGCGCCTCGGTCGCCAAATCGGCGCAAAGCCGCCAGCCGACGCGGCTGCAAACCGCTAGCGGCGACGGGGTTTCGCCCGGTTTCCAGCGGAGCGCGGGATGGGCCGCGACAAGGGCGCCCGCCTCGTTCACACCAACGGGAAGAGTGCGATGGCGGAGCGGCCCCCTCCCCCATCGGCCATAGGCCACGAGGCGCGCGATAGGTTCAGCGCCGGCTTCGACGTCGAATCGCGCGTCGAAACAGGCCTGGCTTGCCCAGGTCGGCCAGACGAGGTCCGGCGGTCCGCTGCGCCCATATTCCCGGCGAAGGTGAAGGCTCGTCTTGCTCCACGTGACCTGCGCTCCGCCCAGCGTCGCCGTGCCGTCGCTCTCGTTCCTCACGCGATGGGCCAATGACTCCAGCGCACCGCGTGCCGGGGGATAGGCACCTCCGCCCGTAGCCGTGACTGCCCGCGACAGGAGGCTGACGTCGATGGGTTCGGAGCGACTGAGCTCGACTTCGCCGAGCGTCGAGACCGAGAGATGCCCGGCCAAGGCTAAGCGCTCGATCCGCTCGGCCAGCGCCGCGTCTTCAAGGGCGCGTTGCGCTTCAGCGTCTTCCAATGCTTGGAGCAGATGGGTTTGATCGGCGTGCGAGGAAAGCTCTTCGCGCAGCCGCGCGCGGGCAAACCGCAGGTCGCGATTGCTGGGATCGTCCACGGCCGCGATGCCTTGTCCGCTAACGGCTTCCACCAAAGCGGCCTTTCGCACGCTCAGGAAGGGGCGGACGAGCACAAGGCCCGGCTCGAGATCGCGCCAGGGCCGCATGGCGGCGAGCGCCGGGCCAGCCGCGCCTCGCGCCTTGGCGAGAAGATGGGTTTCGATCTGGTCGTCGAGATGATGGGCGGTGAGCAGCGCCCCGGCACCGACCCGCCGCGCCTCGCGCGCCAGAAGGGCGTAGCGCGCCGCTCGGGCTTCGGCCGGCAGATTGCCGGCAAGCGGGCTGTCCCGGTGCCACGTGAGCACAGTGTGGGAAAGGCCGAGCGCATCGGACATGCGAGCGACTTCTGCGGCTTCCGCCGCGCTTTCGGGACGCAGCGCATGGTCCACGGTCGCGACATGGACTTGGGCGAGCCGGCCGGCGGCGTGCAGTTCGGCGGCAGCCAGGAGCAAGGCCAGCGAATCGGGTCCGCCCGAGACGGCGAGAAGCAGGCCTGCGCTTGCGCGGTCCGCCGGCAGGCGCGTCAGCGCCTCGTGAAGCAGCCGGGCCGATGGCCCCGGCGGGTCGACCGGTCCTGTCCGGTCCGGCGTCTCGTCCATCAGCCGCAGCGGGCCGTCTTTTCCTCGGTCTGCACCTTGCGCTTCACATTGGCGCTCATGTTGGGGTAGCGCCGGTTGATCTCGGCATAGGTGATGCAGGCCGTCTCGCGATTGTCGAGATGAACCAGCGACATGCCGAGCTTCAGCATCATCTCGGGCGCCTTGGGCACCTGGGGATGCGCCTTCTGCGCGTTCAGGAAGACCTCCGCTGCTTCGCGATATTTCGACTGGGCATAGAGGCTTTCGCCGAGCCAGTACTGGGCGTCCGGCGCGTCGCTCGAATTGGGGTAGGTCTGCGTGTATTGGCGGAAGGTCTGCTCGGCCTGCGCATAGTCGCCCGACAGCATGTAATTGTAGCCGAGCCCGTAGAGATCGCCCGGGCCCTTGGCCTTGATCGAGGCGACTTGCATGGGGTCCTGCGCCGGGGCTGCGGGCTTGGCCGGCGAAGCGCCAAGGCCCGTTCCGATCAGGGCGCCGATCTCGTCGCCGCCCGGCGCGGGGGTCGAGGCCGGGGTCGGGCGCGCGGCGGCGTCGCTCATCGTGGCGGGCGCGGCGGAGGCGACGCGGGCGGCAGGCGGCGAAGCGGCTGCCGGAGCGGC
>NZ_BBWL01000026.1:0-49119 GCF_001463785.1 Aureimonas sp. AU40 | reverse complement strand
AGCGGCTGCCGGAGCGGCCGGGGGCGCCGTCGTCGGCGCGGGCTCCAGTTCGCTGCGGCGCTGCGGCGTGGCCTGCGCGGCACCGCCGCCGCCGCTCTTGGCCTTCTCCAGATCCTGGAAGCGGAACTCGTTGTCTTCCTGCGACTTGCGAAGCTGCTCCTGCAACTGCAGCACGAGGAAGGACAGCTCCTCCACCTTGCCGGTCAGCCGGCGCATCTCGTCTTCCATCTGGCCGATGCGCACGCCCGCGTCCGACACCTGCGCCATGCGCACGGGGGCCGGCTGAGCGCTCGGCTGCTGCGCGCGCGCGGCCGGCGCGCCGAAGCCGAAGGGCAGGTCCAGCGCCGAGGCCGGCCCGGCGAGGACGGCCAGCGCCGCGCCTGCAACGAGAAAGCGGGAGAGAAGTGTGCCAGCCATGCCTTGTCCCTTGGCTTGCGCGAGAAGGCGGCCCGCAAACCCGGCGGAGGCGACTTCGGCGCCGTGTCGACGTCCTCCCCGTTTTACGAAACGCGAAGGCGTCCAAAATTTGTCCGCTTCTATCACGCAGCCTCGATCGCCAACGCAAAACGGCCCCGAAGGGCCGTTTCGACAGAGGCATTGTTGCCGAAATGCTTCAGGATCCGGCGCCCGAGAGCACGGTGACGGCGCGGCGGTTCTGCGACCAGCAGGAGATGTCGTCGCAGACGGCGACCGGGCGTTCCTTGCCGTAGGAGATCGTGCGCATCCGGTTGGACGGCACGCCCTGGCTGGCGAGGAAGTCGCGCGTGGCGGCGGCGCGGCGGGCGCCCAGCGCCAGATTGTACTCGCGCGTGCCGCGCTCGTCGGCATGGCCTTCGACCACGATCTGGTAGCGCGGATACTGGTTCAGCCACTGCGCCTGGCGGGTCAGCGTCTGCTGCGCGTCGGCGCGGATCGAGGTCGAGTCCGTGTCGAAGAAGATGCGGTCGCCGACATTGACGGTGAAGTCCTGGCTCGTGCCCGGCGCGGCCGAGCCGTTGCGGCCGTTGGCGCCGCCGGCACCGTAGCCGCCGGCACCACCCGCGCCGCCGAGGCCGAGGCCTGCGGCGTTGTCGGGAAGGGCGTTGTTCTTCTTGGCGCAGGCCGAAAGAGCCAGCGCTGCCACGAGCGCGAGGGCGATTCGACCATGGACCCCAGTAGCGATGCGGCGCATGGCCGTCTCCTTGGTATGTGGATGGTTCGGAAGATCGTTTACCATTTTCAGGGTTAACGACCGGTCAACAACGCGTTGAAAAATCAACCATAACTATTCGAGAGCCGGCGACCAGGCCGGGTCGGAGGCGAAGTTGGGCGTCGAAACGCGCTGCTCGTTCCGGCCTGTGAGATCGATCGAGAAGAGCTGCGGACCGCCGCCTTGGTCGCGGAAGAACATGATGACGCGACCGTTCGGCGCCCAGGTCGGCCCCTCGGCATGGAACGAGGAGGTGAGGATGCGCTCGCCCGAGCCGTCCGGCTTCATGACACCGATCTGGAACTGGCCGCCCGATTGCTTGGTGAAGGCGATCAGGTCGCCGCGCGGCGACCAGACGGGCGTCGAGTAGGAGGCGTTGCCGAAGGAGATGCGCTGCTGGCCCGAGCCGTCGGCGTTCATCGCGTAGATCTGCGGGCGCCCGCCCCGGTCGGATTCGAAGACGATCTTCGAGCCGTCCGGCGAGAAGGAGGGCGAGGTGTCGATTGCGCTGGTCGAGGTCAGCCGGGTCGTGGCGCGCGAGCGCAGGTCCATGGCGTAGATATTGGCGTTGCCCTCCTGCTGGAGGCTCATCACCACCTTCTGCCCGTCGGGCGAGAAGCGCGGCGCGAAGGTCATGCCGGGGAAGTTGCCGACGACCTCGCGCTGGCCGGTCTCGAGCTGCAGGAGATAGACCCGCGGCTCGCCCTTGCCGAAGCTCATATAGGTGATTTCCTGCCGGTTCGGCGAGAAACGCGGCGTCAGCACGAGGTCGCCGCCCTCGGTGAGATAGCGCACGTTCGCGCCGTCCTGGTCCATAATGGCGAGGCGCTTGCGGCGCTTGTCCTTGGTGCCGGTCTCGTCCACGAAGACGATGCGCGTGTCGAAATAGCCCTTCTCGCCCGTCAGCCGCTCGTAGATGGAATCGGCGATGATATGGGCGATGCGGCGCCAATTGTCGGGGCTGGCGTAGAACTGCTGCCCGTCGAGCTGCTGGCCGGCATAGGTGTCCCACAGGCGGAACTCGACGCGCAGCCGGCCGTCGGCCTCGGGCGTGACGCGGCCGGAAACCAGCGCCTGAGCGTTGATCACCGTCCAGTCCTGGAACCGGGGCGTGGCGTCGGGCGACAGGTCCTTCTGGATGAAGGCCGTCGGGTTGATCGGCGCGAAGAGGCCGGAGCGCTTGAGATCGGCCGCGACGACTTCCATCAGCTTGGCGCCCAAGCCATCGCGCGACTGGAAGGCCGGCAGCGCGATCGGCAGCGGCTGCACATTGCCCTGATTGACATTGATCTCGACCTTCGCATGGGCCGGCATAGCCGCGCCGAGGCAGGCGGCGGTGGCGGCGAGCGCGAGGCCAAGGGTCCGCAGGCTACGGCGCAATGGCGAAGAGGTCGTGCTGGAGCGAGTCATGGGGTGAAACCTTCCCGTTCGGTCACCGGGCCTGTGTCGCGCCATTCGGCGCACCCGTTGTCTCGGAAGCGATGGACGAGAGGACAGCCGGAGCCGTCCTGGGAGATTGGAGGGTTAGAACATCTGGCTCGGGTCGAAATTGACGGTAACTTCGGACCAGGTCTCGTATTTCTCGGCCGGCAGGTTGTAGGGCGCGCAGCGGCGAACCGCGCGCACCGCCGCCTCGGCCGCGGCGCGCTGGGCCGGAGACGAGCCGCCCCCCGATTCGATCTGCGGCATGCCCTGCACCGCGCCGGACGGATCGAGCTGCATCGAGATCTTCACCTGGAAGGAGGCCGCATCGGAATTGCCCGCCGGCGGATTCCAGCATTTGGAAATCTGACCTTTCAGCGCATCCATCTCGCTTTGCGACAAGGTTCCGCCCGTCTGCGTCTTGCCGCCGAGCGAAGCCTGCTGGGTCGATCGTTGGGCGCCACCGCCTGTCGTCTCCTGCGTGTTCTTCAGGGCCGCCAGAACCGCATCCTCAAGAGGGTCGTTCTTCGAGTTTTGCTTGCCCGGCTTCTTGGCTTCGTGGGTCTTTTCCTTGGACGCCTCGGTGGATTTGGTCTTGTCCGTCGCCTTGGCCTTCTCCGGGGGCTTTTCCTTGACCGGCTCGGGCTTGGGCTCAGGCTTCGTCTCGGCCACCTTCACAGGTTCGGGGGGCTTGGGCTTCACCTGCGGCGCGGGCACGTTCTTGGGCGGCGCAGGCGGCTTTTCGGCCTCGGCCTTGGCGATCTCTGCCGCCAGAGGATCGATCTCGGGCGTCGTGTCCTCCTCAGCCGAATCCTCTTCGGGCTCAGGCGGCTTGGTGTCAGGCGGAGGCGGCGTCGGCTCGGGCACGCGAGCGGGAACAGGCTTCGGCTCGGGCTTGGGTTCCGGCTTCGGCTCAGGCTTGGGCTCGGGGGGCTTGGCGGCCGGCGGAGGCGGCGGCGCGTCGTCCACTTTGGTCTTCTGCGACTCGCGCGGAGCGGCCTTCGGCGCCGGCGGCGCCGGAAGATCGACCTCGTTGTCGCCGACATGCTCGGCCGGCATCGGCAGCTTGGCGGCCGTCTTGGTCGGCTGGGGCGCGGGCTTGTCGGTCTGGGGTGCCTTCTCGTCGCCGATCATCGACTGGCTGACGTCGGCGACCAGCGTGACGGGCACGGCTTCGCCGCCCATCTCGAGCTTCTCGGGAGAGCTGAGCGACCAGAGCCCCCAGGTCAGGAGCACGGCGTGAAGCGCGGTGGAGGTTGTGAGCGACTTCATGGGCGCGTCAACTCTTCGCCCCGGTCTTGGGGGCGCTCTGGGAGGCGGCACCATGCGCGGCGGCCTTCTCCTGCGAGGTGACGAGGCCGATATTCTTGAAGCCGGCGGCCGAGATGCGGGCCATGACCTGCATCACCGTGCCGTAGCTCGCCTCGCCGTCGGCGCGCAGGAAGATGCGCTCCTCGTAGCCCGCTTCCGCGATGGCCTTGAGCTGCTCGACCACGTTGGCGGCCTCGACCGGCGTTTCCTGCAGGAAGATCTCGCCGCCACGCTGGACGGAAATGGTGATGGGCTGCTTGTCGGCGTTGAGCGCCTTGGCCTGCGTCTTGGGCAGTTCCAGCGGCACGCCGACCGTCATCAGGGGCGCGGACACCATGAAGATGATGAGCAGAACCAGCATGACGTCCACCATAGGCGTCATGTTGATCTCGCTCATCGGCTGCCGGCGCTTGCCGCGGCGGCGTCGCGATCCCCCGCCCGATGACGCGGCGCCCGTCGACATGCCCATGGTGTCAGTCCCCTCGTATGCTCTCGAACGATGCGGGCGCGATCAGCGACCGGCGCTCGCCTTCTCGTCGATCTGACGCGACAGGATGGAGGAAAATTCGTCGGCGAAGGCCTCGAGCCGCATGCCGAGCTTGCTCGCGTCCGCCGAAAGCTTGTTGTAGGCGATCACCGCCGGAATGGCCGCGACGAGGCCGATGGCGGTCGCCAGCAACGCCTCGGCGATGCCGGGGGCGACGACGGCCAGACTTGTCTGCTCGGAGGCGGCGATCGACTGGAAGGCCGTCATGATGCCGACCACCGTGCCGAACAGGCCGATGAAGGGCGCGGCCGAGCCGACGGTGGCGAGGAAGCCCAGGCGCGATTCCAGCTCGTCCATCTCGCGCGCCATGGTCACGTCCATGGCCTTCTCGATGCGGGTCTGCAGGCCGATCGGGGAACGGGCACCCTTCTCGAAGCTCTTCTTCCACTCGCGCATGGCGGCGACGAACAGCGCGCCCATGCCCGAGGTCTTGCGGTCGGACAGCGTGTGGTAGAGCTCCTCCAGCGACTGGCCGCTCCAGAAAGTGCTCTCGAACGTGTTGAGCTGGCGGCGGAAGCGGCCGTAACGAGCCCATTTGTCGAAGATGATCGCCCAGGTCCAGACCGACGCCACGAGCAGGCCCAGCATCACCAGCTTCACGACGAAGCCGGCCTGCCAGAAAAGTCCCATCAAAGACATGTCGCTGCCATGGGCGGCGAGCGCAGTCTGTGCGACGTCGTTCATCCTCAGTCCCTCGAATTCGTAAAGCCGGCGGCCCGTCCACGCTGCGGCGCCCCTTCGCGCCCGCCTGCTGGCCGGCCAGTCGGGCAGCCACCCGCACGCGCCGTCCCCCCGGATGTCCGGTACGGGTCCTTTCGCCGGGGAATCCGGTAAAAGAATGGCGCAGCAAGGACTTCGCCGCGAACCGTATGAAGCACCGTTAGGGTTAACAATTCGTTTTCCCTACAGCACGGCCCTGTCCCTAAGCTTTCGAACCGGCGATTTTATTCCGCACTGCGGCAGCGCGTCACGGCGCGTCGGCGGCACCGGCAGGCTGGAGGCGCTCGGCCACGGCCGGGGGCATGCGGCGCGGCTTGCCCTCGGGCGAGATCACCGCGACCTTCACCTTCGCCTCGATCAGAACCTGGCTGCCCTTGAGAATGCGCTGATCGAGAACCACGCGCGCCCCGCCGAGCAGCGCCGTGCGCGTTTCCACGGTGAGCACGTCGTCGATCCGGGCGGGCGCCAGGAACTCGATCTCCATGCGCCGGACGGCGAAGGCCATGGGCTCGCCGAAAGCCCCGTCCATCAACTCGCGATGGCCGATGCCATGCAGCCGGAGATAGTCGGTGCGGCCGCGCTCCAGGAAGTGAAGGTAGCGCGCGTGATAGACGACGCCGGAAAAATCCGTGTCCTCGAAATACACCCGCACGTCGAGACGGTGGCCGAACTCCGTGAGCCGGCCGGCAAGCTGATCGGTCATGCCGGGCGTCATAGCGACCTTGGCGGCGAGACGCCACCGGCCGCCGTCAGACGCCCTTCAAAAGGATCACGGTCGGCTGTTTCGGAAGCGTGCGGGCCGAGAGCGTCAACGTGTCCTCGCTCCGCCGCTCCACGACGAAGTCCGGGATCTGTTCGAGAAACCGCTCGATCGGCGTGCGGAAGCGGTGCATGGGCAGCACCACCGACGAGTGGAGCTTGGCCGCGATCTCGCCCATGCCGCTCTGGCTCATGGTCCAGGACCCGTCCACCGGCACCATCAGCACGTCGAGCCGGCCGATCGCGGCATAGTCGTCCGCCGCCAGCTTGTGGTGGAGATGGCCGAGATGACCGATACACAGACCGTCCATCTCGAAGATGAAGATGGAATTGCCGTCCGCCTCGAACGTGCCGAAGCGGTTGATGTCGGTCGGAACGTTGCGGATCAGCACATCGCCCACGGTCACGTTGTGATGGGCCGCGCCGCCCGCCGGGTTCCAGCCGCGCAGCACCGTCGCGATGCCCGGGTCGGGAAAGTCGGTGTAATGGGTGGAATGGGCCTTGTTCATGGTGACGACGTCGGGCAGCGGCCCCTCGCCCGAGAAGCCGGCATAGTCGGTGGCGATCCGCACCCCCTCGCCGCTTTCGATGAGATAGGTCGCGTGGCTGACATAGGTAATGCGCACCTCGCCCCGCGCACGCACTTCGTTCGCGGCGACGCGATAAGGCGCGGGCTTGTCGAGCGAGGCGGTGCGGACCCCGGCGCGCTCGGCCATGGCGAGGCAGGAGCTGGGCGCCTCCTCCGGCGCCTCAGCCATCGCGGCCGTGCCGAACAGGAGAAGGGGCATCGTCAGAAGAAGAAGCCGGCGCATCGCATCGCCTTTCGGACGGAAGCATTTGCTAAAGCGAACTTATCGTTCCCCGCCCCGGCGCCAAGTCATATTCCCGAGAGCGGGCGCCAGACGGCTCGCTGCCGCAAACTCCCGGCCGGCAAAGCCCGCGACAATCTTGTCCTCGCTCCCCAACAGCCTTTATAGAACCGTCATTCATCTCCAATCCGACGAGACAGGTGCCCCGATGGCCGGTCATTCCCAATTCAAGAACATCATGCACCGCAAGGGGCGGCAGGACGCCGTGCGCTCCAAGATGTTCTCCAAGCTGGCGCGCGAAATCACGGTGGCGGCCAAGAGCGGTACGCCGGACCCCGACATGAACCCGCGCCTGCGGCTGGCGATCAACAACGCCAAGGCGCAGTCCATGCCCAAGGACAACATCCAGCGCGCCATCAACAAGGGCGCGGGCGCCGACACCGAGAACTACGAAGAGGTCCGCTACGAGGGTTATGGCCCGGGCGGCGTCGCCGTCATCGTCGAGGCGCTGACCGACAACCGCAACCGCACCGCCTCCAACGTGCGCTCCTACTTCACCAAGGCGGGCGGCGCGCTCGGCGAAACCAATTCCGTCTCCTTCCTGTGGGACCGCGTCGGCGAGATCGTCTATCCCGCCAAGGCCGGCGACGCCGACAAGGTGATGGAAGCGGCGATCGAGGCTGGGGCCGACGACGTGCAGTCCGACGAGGACGGCCATCGCATCATCACCGCCTTCGCCGATCTCGGCGAGGTCTCCGCCGCTTTGGAAAAGACGCTGGGCGAGGCCGAAAGCGTCAAGATCATCTGGCGCCCGCAGACCGGCGCGCCGGTGGACGAGGACAAGGCGCAGAGCGTCCTGCGCCTGATCGCCAATTTGGAAGACGACGACGACGTGCAGAACGTCTACGCCAATTTCGAAGTGGACGAAGAGGTCATGGCCAAGCTTTCGGCCGCCTGACCCGTTTCGCTTTCAGACCAGAGGCCGCGCCGGCTCGCCCCGCGCGGCCTTTTTCGTGTCAGCTCTTCGGCAGTGACGTGGCTGCGGGAAGTGCCAGACGCGCCTCGGCGGCCGGCACGATCGTCTCCGACACCAGCCGGTGAAGATTGGCGACATAGCCTGAGCGGGCCGAGGGCTGGGTCTCGTCGGACGTGATGGCGACGGTCAGCTGCAGATCGGGAATGACGTAGATCATCTGCCCGCCATAGCCCCAGCCGTAGCGCCCCTCGTGCCCGGCGAACCGGTCGATGAACCAGCCATAACCGTATCGCCCGTCATGGAAGCGGGACGTGGTGCGCGGCGTCCAGCTTTCCGCGATCCAGCGCTCCGACAGGACGCGCGTGCCGTCGGCGGCGAGCCCGCCGCGACGGTAAAGTTCGCCGAAGGCGAGGAGCGAGTGCGGCGTCATCGCCATCTGGTTGCCGCCGAGATAGATGCCCTGCGGGTCGCGCTCCCAATCCGTCACGCGCACACCCGCCGGCCCCAGCCAATCGCGCGCCAGCTGCAGGGTGGAGCGGCCGGTCGTCTTGGTGAGGATCGCCGAAAGGAGATGAGTCGAACCGGTGGAATAAAGCATCGGCCCGCCGGAATCGCTCACGAAAGGCCGGCGCAGCGCGTCGCGCACCCAGTTGCGAGAGGAGATCCAGGCGCCATAGTTGCCGCCCGAGGTGCGCTCCAGCCCCGCCTGCATCGAAAGAAGATGGCCGACCGTGACCCGAGCCAGGCGCGGGTCGGGATCGGCGGGGAAGTCGCTCGCCAGAAAGTCCGAGATCGGCTGGTCCACGCCCTTGATCGAGCCCTTGTCGATCGCGATGCCGACCAGTGTCGCGACGACGGATTTCGAAGCCGACTTGATGTTCGTCGCCCGATCGGTCCGGTTGCCGCGAAACCCCGCATCCACCAGCGTTTCGCCGCCTTGCGCGATCAGCAGCGTTTCCAGCGCGGCGAAGCCGGCGGCGCGCTCCCACGCAGCGTCGAAGCTGGGGGCGGCCGGCGTCGCGGCCCCCTCCCCGCGCGCATCGGGGGGAACGGCGGCCGGCTCAGCGGGGCCGGCGGCGTCCTGCGCTCCCGCCGGCGAAATCATGAGCGCGCCGACAGACAGCGTGCCCGCCATCAGCGAGGTGGTGATTGTGTGTCGTGTCATGCCGGAGAGATGGAAGCCCGCGCGCACCGGCAAAAGGCGTGTCACCGCAACTTGATGGGCGGCAACGAACAGCATGTTCCGCTGTGTTTTCGATCCGTTCACTCTTTGTCTTTAATCGAAGAATCCGTTAAGCAAGGGGAGGCGCGTTTTCATGCTCCAGGAGCGGACCATTCGGATCATCGGCATCGACCCGGGCCTGCGGCGCATGGGCTGGGGCATTGTGGAGACGGTGGGCAACTCGCTGCGCTTCGTGGCGAGCGGCACGGTTCTGTCCGATGCCAAGCTCGACCTCGCCTCGCGCCTGCGCCAATTGTACGACGGGTTGAGCGCCGTGGTGCATCACCACCAGCCGGACGAGGCGGCGGTGGAGCAGACCTTCGTCAACAAGGACGCAGTGGCGACGCTGAAGCTCGGACAGGCGCGCGGCGTCGCGCTTCTGGTTCCCGCGCTGGCCGGCCTGCCTGTGGCGGAATACGCGCCCAATGCGGTGAAGAAGGCGGTGATCGGCGTCGGCCATGGTGAGAAGGCGCAGATCCATATGATGGTGAAGGTGCTCATGCCGCGCGCGGTCTTCGACGGCGACGACGCCGCCGACGCGCTCGCCATCGCCATCTGCCACACGCATCACCGCCAGTCCGCCCAGGCCCGCGCCGTTCTGGCGGGGCTTTGATGTTCTTGACCTGTTCCTGCCTTTCGATTAGGTAATACCTCTAGGTATTACCTTGGAGCCCCACGATGCGAGTGACCGAAAAGGGTCAGGTGACGATCCCCAAGCCTATTCGCGACAAGCTGGGGATTGGGCCGGGCAGCGAAGTGACCTTTGTCGACCGGGGCGATGTGGTGGAACTCGTGCGCGAGAGTTCGGCGCAGGACCCCGAGAAGCAGTGGGACGAGTTCCGGCGAGGCGTCGAGGCCGCGCGGGGGACGCTGGACACCAAGGGCATGGACGGAAAGGACTTCATCGACTGGCTGAGAGGTCCACGTGACGATCTCGACCCTCGTTGATTCCAACGTCTTCATCGACATTCTCGGCACGGGCCCGCTGCAGGATGCCGCCCTCGACCTCCTGAGGGAGGCGATGGCGAGCGGGCCGATCATTCTCAGTTCGATCGTCTGGGCCGAACTGGCCTTCACGCCCCTGCCCGAAGAGCAGTTGTTTCGCGCCATCGCCTGGATGCGACCGAAGCGTGAGACCCTGCCCTTCGAAGCCGCCTATCCCGCCGGCCAGGCGCATCGCCTTTATCGCGAGCGCGGCGGGCGGCGGGACCGCACGCTGCCCGACTTTCTCATCGGCGCCCATGCGCTGGCCGCCCGGCACCGGCTGCTGACGCGCGACGCCAGCCGCTACCGCGCCTATTTCCCCGACCTCACCATCATCTGCCCGGAGACCCATCCTTGATCGGCAAGCTAAAAGGCACGGTGGACGAGACCGACGAGGAAAGCGCCACGATCGACGTGCATGGCGTCGGCTATGTCGCCTTCTGCGGCGCGCGCACGCTGGCGCATCTGCCGGGGCGCGGCGAGGCGGCGGAGCTCTTCATCGAGACCTATGTGCGCGAGGACATGATCCGCCTCTACGGCTTCTCGACCAAGGCCGAGCGCGAATGGTTCCGCCTTCTCCAGAGCGTGCAGGGGGTCGGGGCGAAGGTGGCGCTCGCCGTGGTCGGCACCTTGACGCCGGGAGACCTCGCCAACGCCGTGGCACTGCAGGACCGCGCCACCGTCGCCCGCGCGCCGGGCGTCGGGCCCAAGGTCGCCGCGCGCATCGTCGCCGAACTGAAGGACAAGGTGCCGGCCTTCTCGGGCGCGCCGGGCGACGAGACGCTGGGCCTCAAGCGCGAGATCGGCGAAGGCGTGGCGCCCGCGCCCGTCGCCGACGCCGTGTCGGCGCTGGTCAATCTCGGCTATTCCCGAGAGCAGGCGGCGACCGCCGTCGCCACCGCCCTCCGCGAGGCGGGCGAAGGTGCTGCCTCCACGGCGCTGATCCGGCTGGGCCTCAAGGCTCTCAGCCGGTAGAGCTTGGTCCGGGAAAGCGTGCCCGCCCTTCCGCCCGACGATGCGGCCGACCAAAAAACCTGAAGCCTTTGCGGTGAAGTCGCCTTCATCGCGAAGGCCCACACGACAAACCCGCCCTGCCCGGCCGGGCCTTGAGCGGAACGGACCCGACCCATGAGCGACAACCGCCTCATCACCCCCGAAAAACGCGGCGAGGACGTCGACGCGACGCTGCGCCCGCAGCGGCTTGACGACTTCGTCGGCCAGGCGGCGGCGCGCGCCAATCTGAAGATCTTCATCGAGGCGGCCAAGACGCGCGGCGAGGCGCTGGACCATGTGCTCTTCGTCGGGCCGCCGGGCCTCGGCAAGACGACGCTGGCGCAGATCATGGCCAAGGAACTCGGCGTCAACTTCCGCTCCACCTCCGGCCCCGTCATCGCCAAGGCGGGTGATCTGGCGGCGCTGCTCACCAATCTGGAAGAGCGCGACGTCCTATTCATCGACGAGATCCATCGCCTCAGCCCGGCGGTGGAGGAAATCCTCTATCCCGCCATGGAGGATTTTCAACTCGACCTCATCATCGGCGAGGGTCCGGCGGCGCGCTCGGTGAAGATCGACCTGTCGAAATTCACCCTCGTTGCGGCGACGACGCGGCTCGGCCTGCTCACCACGCCGCTGCGCGACCGCTTCGGTATTCCGGTTCGGCTGAATTTCTACACGGTGGACGAGCTCGAGCACATCGTGAAGCGCGGCGCGCGGCTGATGAGCCTGCCGATGAGCGACGACGGGGCACGGGAGATCGCCCGGCGCGCGCGCGGCACGCCGCGCATCGCCGGCCGCCTCCTGCGCCGCGTGCGGGACTTCGCCACCATAGCGGGGGCCGAGGTGGTGGACCGACGCACCGCCGACGAGGCGCTGATCCGCCTCGACGTCGACTCGCTCGGGCTCGACCAGCTCGACCGGCGCTATCTCGACCTGATCGCCCTCAATTTCGGCGGCGGCCCGGTGGGCATCGAGACGATCGCCGCCGCCTTGTCGGAGCCGCGCGACGCGATCGAGGACATCGTGGAGCCCTATCTCCTGCAACAGGGCTTCATCCAGCGCACGCCGCGCGGCCGACTCCTGACCCAGCACGCCTTCCGCCATCTCGGCCTCGCCGTGCCGGCGACCTATCAAGGCGTCCAGTCCAGTCTGTTCGAGGGCGAAGACGAGGCCTGACGCGTCTCACCCCTCCGCCTCGCCCGTGCTCGGGTCGTCGTCCGACTCGTCCTTCTCGCGCTCCACCAAGGCGGAGGCCACCTCGCGATCCTCGTCATCGTCGAGCTGCTGAACCGAGAGCGAGCGCAGGTTCACGTGATGATGGCGCACGAGATGCGGCAGCCCCGGCAGCGACGTGGCGAAGCCGACGGCGGCGAGCAGCAGGCCCAGAAGGTGGTGGCGACGTTTGAATGGCATGATCCCCCAGCCACGAAACGCGTCGGCGCAGCGCCGCGCCCCGAGTGCGATGCAGCAGACAGGGCCTTCACGGCATCATTGGGGCGCCACCGGAAACGTCGCTACCAGAAGCGCCGCTACCAGAAGCTCGGCGTGACCTCCTCCAGCCGAGGCCCGATGCGAACGGCCGAGACCTTTTCGGCCAGACCCGTGCGGTCGGAAATCTCCACCGCCAGCCCGCAGATCGTCGCCGGACCGCCCGCCGCCTCGAAGCGCCCGCGCGGGATGCGGGTGAGGAAGCGGTTCAGCGGCTCTTCCTTTTCCATGCCGAGCGAGGAGTCGTAGTCGCCGCACATGCCAGCATCCGACTGATAGGCCGTGCCGTTGGCGAGGATCTGGTGGTCGCCCGTCGGCACATGGGTGTGCGTGCCGACCACGACCGAGACACGCCCGTCGAGATAGTGGCCCATGGCCTGCTTCTCGCTCGTCGCCTCGGCATGCATGTCGATGATGATGGCATCGGCCTGCTCGCCCATCGGGCAGGCCGCGACGATGTCGCCCGCCGCGCGGAACGGATCGTCGAGTTCGGGATGCATGAAGGCGCGGCCCATGAGATTGGCGACCAGAACCCGAGCACCGTTGCGCGCCTCGTAGAAGCCCGAGCCCTTGCCCGGCGTGCCCGGCGGATAGTTGGCGGGACGCAGGAACCGGTCGTGCCGGGCGGCGAAGACCAGCGCCTCGCGCTGGTCGAACACGTGGTTGCCGGTGGTCATCACGTCGGCGCCGGCCTGGATCGTCTCCTCGAAGATCTCCTCCGTCACCCCGAAGCCGCCGGCCGCGTTCTCGCCGTTGACCACGACGAAGTCGAGCCGCCAGTCGGCGATCAGGCCCGGCAGGCGCTCGTAGACTGCGGTGCGTCCGCTGCGGCCCACCATGTCGCCCAGAAACAGAAATCTCATGCGTTCGAAGCCTTTTCGGCGGCGAGGCGCTTGGCCTCTTGGAGACGGTCGAGCGCGCGCACGACGGCGGGTCGCTCGCCGATCCGGTCCACCCAGGCCGAGAGCGCGGGAAAGCGGTCACTGGCACTCAGATCGCGAAGGCCCGAGCGGGCCCAGGTCCAGTTCATCATGTCGGCGATGGAATAGTCGCCGGCCAGGAACTCGACCTCGCGCAGACGCGCGTCCAGCACGCCGAGCAGCCGGTCGCTTTCGCGCTCGAAGCGCCGGATGGCGAAGTCGCTGCGCTCTTCCGCGTTCTTGAAATAATGGATCTGGCCGATCATCGGCCCGGTGCCGCCGACCTGGAAGAAGGTCCATGCGAAGGCCTCCGAGCGCGCCGGGCCGGAGGGGGCGAGGAAACGGCCGGTCTTCTCGGCGAGATGAACCAGGATCGCGCCAGATTCGAAGACGCGATGCCCCTCGCCGCCGTCCCGATCCACGATCGCGGGAATGCGCCCGTTCGGGTTGATCGCAAGAAAGCCTGATTCCTTTTGTTGTCCGGTCGAGATATCGACAAGGCGCAGGTCGTAGTCGAGCCCGCATTCCTCCAGCATGATCGCCGGCTTTTCGCCGTTCGGCGTCGTCCAGGTGTAAAGCTCGATCACGCTCGGCTCTCCGGTTTCGTCTGGCTTTGGCCTCTAACGCAGGTCGGGCCAAAGGGGGAACGGGAATTTTTGGAAAAAACATCGCGCCCGTGCGCCGCCCGGCGCGGACGGCGCACCGCAAGCGCCCCGAGCGGGCAGGAAAGACGAGACTTGAAGACTTCCTCCCTTCGCGCCCTCATGCTTTGTCTTAGCCTCGGCCTTGGCGCCTGCACCACCGTCAAGCCGGTGGATACCAGCCGTACCGCGCCGCTCGCCATCGGCAGGGATGAGGGGCTGAAGCTGGTCAACGAGTTTCGCGCCCGCAACGGTCTGAAGCCGCTGCGCATCAATGAAAAGCTGATGCAGGCGGCGCAATGGCAGACCGCCGCCATGGCCGAGCGCAACAAGATGGACCATCAGGTGGCGGGCGCCCTGCCCGGGCGCGTGGCGCGCTTCGGCTACGACTGGTCGACGGTCGCGGAAAATATCGCGCGCAACTATTCCGACTATGGCGCGGCCATGGTGGGCTGGATCAACTCCCCCGGCCATCGCAAGAACCTGCTCAATCCCAATGTCACCGAAATGGGCTTTGCCGGCGGTCGCTTGAGCGAGGGCGGGCCGACCTACTGGACGCAGATCTTCGGCGCGCCCAAGCCCGTGGCGCCCGTCGCCGTCAGCCAGAAGCCGATGCGCTGGGGTCCAGAACTCCGCTTTCCCTGACGATCCGATCGAGAAAGCGGTCGCCCTGCGCCATCGGCACCTCCGGCACTTCCTGCGCGTCGAAGGCGAGGCCCAACGTCTCGACGCGCCCGTGCAGCGCATCGAGCCGGGCGATGGCGCGATCGTAGAAGCCCTTGCCATAGCCGATGCGCCCGCCCCGCTGGTCGAAGGCCAGCAGCGGCACGAGAAGGAGCGTGGGGTCGAGCTCGGGCGCGTCCTCCCCCGGCCCATGCGTGCCGAACCCCTGGGGCACGAGTTCGGCCCCGCGCCGCAATTCGCGAAACGCGAGATCGCCCCCCACGATGCAGGGCAGCGCCAGGCGCGCACCGCGATCCTGCAGCCGCGCCATGAGCGGGCGTGGGTCGACCTCGGTGCCGATCGGCAGGAAGGCGCCCACCACCGTACCCGGCTCGAAGCGGAGCGAGGTCTCGACATGATCCGCGATCGCGAGCGAAGCCTCGATGCGCGCGACCGCCGGCAGCGCGGCGCGCCGCGCCATCATCTCGCGCCGCAGCGCCTGCTTGCGATCCGCCATGAGGTCCACCGGGTTCGTCCTCCGCCGTAGTTCTCAACACGCTCTTAGCAGCTTCGGCGGACGGGCAAAACGACGGGCATTCTTCTCTCGGCAATCCACCGCAACCCATTGATACAATTTGAAATCCAGTGGAGGGCGTGTGGCGATCTCCGCGCAAGCGAGCGGCGTGACACCGGAAGGGTTCCTCGGAACTCCAACGGAGATCGCATGACATCCATCTCATCCCTATCCTCGACATCCCAGGCCGCGACCTCGCTGGTGAAGAGCGTTTCGGCCCTCGACACCAACGGCGACGGCGTCGTCAGCGCGGCGGAACTGGCAGCGGCGCAAAGCACGGGCAGCGACGAAGACGCGGCTGACAGCAGCACGGAGGCCTCGGCCACCGCCAAGCTGACCAGCCTCCTGACCAATCTATCGCTTGATGGCGCTGAAAGCGCCCCTGGCGCGGCGCAGGGCCATGGCGCGGGCGGACCGCCTCCGGCCGGTGGGCCTCCTCCGGGTGCTCCGCCTCCCGGCGGCAAGCCGCCCGCCGGTGGTGCGCCGGGCCAGGGCGACGGCGCGCAGACGCAAGGCGGCACGAGTTCGTCGGACACGGCGAACACGCTGCTGGCGTCGATTCTGGAGCAATATCAGGCCAACTGAACTCTTCGCCGGCAAGGCGAGGCTCGTGAGGCTCGGGGCGGCGCAGAGCCGCTCCGGTCTTCGCCCCCGAGGGCGGACCATCGATGAGGGGAGGATAGTGGCGAGCCACCTCGGCCGATGAGAAGGTTGATCCCGGGAACCTACAAAGTAGGTGGGCGCCGTGTGCCACAGTCCACGGACCGCAGCAGGGACAGCTCCCTAAGGGATGAGTAAGGCCCCGGGGAATAAGTTATCCCTGTCGAACCGCGCAGCCCGCCGAGACCGAATATAGGCCCTCGCGAGCTTGAGCGCCAGAGGTCGGCGCGCAAGCATTTCGGCCCTCAAGCATTTGCAGCCCTCAGCGATAAACCAATTTGCTTATCGGCGTCCGTCGCCGCTCCCAGCCGGCGCGCTCCAGTTCGGGGCTGGCGGCCGACGCTTCGGGATAGCCCAGGCAGAAATAGCCGATGAAGTGCCAGCCGGCCGGAACGTCCAGAATGCCTGTTACCTCGGCGGGGTCGAGGATCGACACCCAGCCAAGGCCCAGCCCCTCCGCTCGGGCCGCGAGCCAGAGCGTATGGGCGGCGAGCACCGCGCTGTAGGCCGCCGTTTCCGGCATGGAGCGCCGGCCGAGCCCATGCCCTTGCGCGGGGTCGGGATCGGCGAAGAGCGCGAACTGAACCGGCGCCGCCTCCATTCCCTCCAGCTTCAGCCGGGCATAGAGCGCCGCGCGCTCTCCCGCCTGCTTCTCAGTCGCGAGTGCGTTCTGCCGGACGAAACCGGCGCGGATCGCGGCGCGGCGCGCGGGATCGCTCACCAGAACGAAGCGCCAGGGTTCGCTGAGGCCGACGGAAGGGGCGAGCGACGCGGTTTCCAGGAGACGTTCCAGCGTCCCCTCCGGCAGCGCGTCGCGACGAAAGTGCCTGACGTCGCGCCGCCATTCGAAAAGGGTCCGCAGTTCGGCGCGAAAGGCGGCGTTGAACTGCGGTGTCAGCGGCCGGTCTCCAGCCGCTCCGCGATCCGCTCCACGATGTCGCTGACGCCCAGCAGATGCTCGATCAGGCGTTGGTCGCCCACTGTCGCGGCCAGATCGCCCGCCGAGCCGGCGCGGGCGAGTTCCGCCTCCAGTTCGGCGACGCGCCGGCGCTGTTCGGAGAGTTCGTCGCTCACCATGATGGCGGCCATGACGGTGATGCGCAGATCGCCGATCTCGCCGAACGAGCCGCGCAACTCGTTGATCCGCCCGTCGAGATCGGCGGCGAGGCCGGTCAGGTGCTCTTCCTCGCCGTCGGCGCAGGCCATCCGGTAGGTCTTGCCATCGATGGAAACGACGATCTGGGGCATGGCGGTCTTTCAGAGGTTCGGCGGCGTCGGGGCGGAGGGCGAGGCGCTAGCCCCGGCGCTGCGCCAGGACGTCGCGGATCGTCTCCATGGCGTTCACGAGGCGACGCGACACTTCGCGATTGGCCGCGTCGAGGCGCGAAGCGCGCGTCAGCGCCGCGTCCAGTTCGGTGGCGAGGCGGGAGCGGTCGGCCGTCATGCGCTGCACCTCCTCCTCGGCGGAAACGACGATGTGGTCACGCGAGACGCGCCTCTCCACCGCACGCTCCAAACGCTCGAGAGCCGCTTGAAGGCGATTCGTCGCGTCGGTCAGCGGGCCCGCGTCCGGCATGAAAACCCCTTTTCCCTCACCCTTCGAGACATCGGCGGCCCGGCCGAACGCCAGAGCTCGGAAGGCCACCCACCCGCTTTAACGGGAACGCAAGGGCGTGAAAAGCTTTTCCACGCCGGAGCTTCGCGCCGCGATGATTGACAGGCGCGAAGAACCTATGATGAGTGCGCGCGACAGGCGCCGAGTGTCACTCGCAAGGCGCATCCGGGAGGACGTTCGACCCATGCCTTTCGCCCAGAGGCCCGCTTCCCCCTCGCGCCCGGCCCCGCGCCGCCTGCGTGCGACGCGCGCCTTGGGAGCGAAGGGCGCCGCCTTCTCCTGATCCCTCTTCGCCCGGCGCCCTGCCGGCGCCATGCCATCGCAGCCCGCCGCCGCTCCCCTGGCGCCGGCGAATTCGGTCGAGGCCCGGCGGCCTCGCCCTCCAGGAAAGGAAGACCATGGCAGTACGTGTCGCCATCAACGGATTCGGCCGCATCGGCCGCAACGTGCTTCGCGCCATCGTGGAATCGGGCCGCACCGACATCGAGGTCGTCGCGATCAACGATCTCGGCCCGGTGGAGACCAACGCCCACCTGATCCGCTACGATTCGGTCCATGGCCGCTTCCCCGGAACGGTGAAGGTCGACGGCAACACGATCGACGTCGGCCGCGGGCCGATGCGCGTCACCGCCGAGCGCGACCCCAAGAACCTGCCCTGGGGCGAGATGGGCATCGACATCGCCTTCGAATGCACGGGCATCTTCACCGATCCCGGCAAGGCCTCGGCCCATCTGGAAGCCGGCGCCAAGAAGGTGCTGATCTCCGGCCCGCTGACCAACGCGGCCGACGAGAAGACCGTCGTCTACGGCGTCAACCACGACACGCTGACGGCCGCCGACAAGATCGTCTCCAACGCCTCGTGCACGACCAACTGCCTGGCGCCGGTCGCCAAGGTGCTGCATGAGACGATCGGCATCGAAACCGGCTTCATGACGACGATCCACTCCTACACGGGCGACCAGCCGACGCTCGACACGATGCATAAGGATCTCTACCGGGCGCGCGCCGCCGCCCTGTCGATGATCCCGACCTCGACCGGCGCCGCCAAGGCGCTCGGCCTCGTGCTTCCCGAGCTCAAGGGCAAGCTCGACGGCTCGTCGATCCGCGTGCCGACGCCCAACGTCTCGGTGGTGGACTTCAAGTTCGTCGCCAAGCGCGCCACCTCCATCCAGGAAGTGCAGGAGGCGATCCGCGTCGCCGCCGACGGCCCGCTGAAGGGCATTCTCGGCTACACGCTCGACCCGAACGTGTCGCACGACTTCAACCACGACCCGCATTCCTCGGTCTTCGCGATGGACCAGACCAAGGTCATGGACGGCACCTTCGTGCGCATCCTGTCCTGGTACGACAACGAGTGGGGCTTCTCCAACCGCATGTCGGACACCGCCATCGCCATGCACAAGGCGGGCTGAACCCGATGAGCTTCCAGCCCCTCTCCGCGCGCGACGTCCGCTGGGCGCCCGTTTCCGGGCCGGGGCTGGAGCACCTGCATCTGACGGCGACGCCGGACGGCGTCGTCGCCCGCTCCGTCGTGATCGGCGAGCGGGGCGGACGCGCCTATGGCGTTTCCTACGAAATCCGGCTCGACACGCTCTGGCATGTCGAGCGGTTCGAGATCGTCGCCGCGCATGGCGACCACCTGACGCTCATACAGGATCGGCCCGGTCGCTGGGTAAGCACGGATGGCACAGAGCGCGCCGATCTTCACGGCTGCCTCGACATCGATCTCGCCGGCACGCCCTTCACCAACACGCTGCCGATCCGCCGCCTCGGCGAGGCCCTTGCCGTGCCGGCCGAGCTGCGCATGGTCTATGTGCCGTTCGACACGTTCGAGCCCGTGGTGGACGCGCAGCGCTACACCCGGCTGGCGCCGCGCCTCTTCCGCTACGAGGCGGTGGACCGGACCTTTGCGGCCGACCTGCCGGTGGACGAGGACGGCCTCGTCACAGACTATCCCACCCTGTTCAAACGCCTTTGAGGCGCCGGGCGCCTTTCGCGGCGCCCCTTCCGACGGAGCCATGAGATGACGCTGTTCAAGACGCTCGACCAAGCCGACCTCCAGGGTAAGCGCGTTCTCGTGCGGGTGGACCTCAACGTTCCCATGAAGGACGGGCGGGTGAGCGACGCGACGCGCATCGAGCGCATCCTGCCGACGATCCGCGAGATCTCCGACAAGGGCGGGCGCGTCCTTCTCCTGGCCCATTTCGGCCGCCCCAAGGGCAAGGTCGATCCCGAGCAGTCGCTCGGCCCCATCGCCCCCGTCCTTTCGGAAAAGCTCGGCCGCCCCGTGGGCTTTGCCGAGGATTGCGTCGGCCCGGTGGCGGACGGCATCGTCGCCAACATGAAGGACGGCGACGTCCTGCTTCTGGAAAACACCCGCTTCCATGCCGGTGAAGAGAAGAACGACGAGGCTTTCGTTGCCGAACTGGCGAGCCTTGGCGACGTATACGTCAACGACGCCTTCTCGGCCGCGCACCGCGCCCATGCCTCGACCGAAGGGCTCGCCCATCACCTGCCGTCCTATTGCGGGCGGACGATGCAGGCCGAGCTGGAGGCGCTGGAAAAGGGCCTCGGCAACCCGGAAAAGCCGGTGATCGCGATCGTCGGCGGCGCCAAGGTCTCGACCAAGATCGACCTCCTGCAGAACCTCGTCGCCAAGGTGGACTGCCTCGTGATCGGCGGCGGCATGGCCAACACGTTCCTCGCCGCGCAGGGGATCGATGTCGGCAAGTCGCTCTGCGAGCACGATCTCGCCGACACGGCCCGGCAGATCCTCGAAAAGGCCAAGACGGCGAACTGCACCATCCTTTTGCCGACCGACGCCGTGGTGGCGCGCGAGTTCAAGGCCAATGCGGCGAACGAGACGGTCGCCGTCGCCTCCGTTCCGGCCGACGCGATGATCCTCGATGTCGGCCCGGCCAGCGTCGAAGAGATCAAACGCTGGATCGAGAAGTCCAAGACGCTGGTCTGGAACGGCCCGCTCGGCGCCTTCGAGATCGAGCCCTTCGACCGCGCCACCATGGCGGCCGCGCGCTTTGCGGCCGACCAGACCGAGGCCGGCAAGCTCGTCTCGGTGGCGGGCGGCGGCGACACGGTGGCCGCGCTGAACCAGGCCGGCGTCGCCGAGCGCTTCACCTATGTCTCGACCGCCGGCGGCGCCTTCCTGGAATGGATGGAAGGCAAGGCCCTGCCCGGCGTCGAGGCCTTGAAGGCCTGACGATCACGACCGAAGGAGGGTTTCATCCGTGACGGACACGCTGCTCTCCTGGCTGCTCCTGCCGGTCTACATCTGGCAGGGCATCGGCATCCGCCGCCGCATCGAGCGGATGCCCCCCGCCGCCGGCCCGCAACACGGGCTGGTCGGCCCCGGCGACGATGCACCAAGCATTCGGCTTCTGGTGATCGGTGATTCCTCGGCGGCCGGCGTCGGCGTCGAGCGGGTGGAGGAAAGCCTCGCCCCGCGCTTGGCCGAGCGCCTCTACGCGCTGACGGGCCGCGTCGTCGCTTGGCGCGCGGCGGGCTCCAACTCCGCCGTCTCGGCCGAGGTGCGCGACTATGTCGTGCCGCTTCTGCCCTATGACAGCTTCACCCATATCGTCCTGTCGATCGGCACCAACGACATCAAGAACTTCCATTCCGGCCGGCGCTTCAAGCGCGCCTTCGGAACGCTTCTCTACGCCCTGCGTGCCCGCTGGCCGGAAGCGCGCATCGTCTGGTCGCAGCCGGTGGACATGCTGCGGGTGCCCGCCCTGCCGCGCGGGTTGGCGCTGGTTCTGGAACTGCGCGGCCGCATCCTGCGCCGCATCGGCACGCGCCTTTGTCTGGAGCGCGGCGCGGTGCCCGCCACGACCCTGCCGCGCGTCGAACCGCTCGGCTTCTCGCGCGACGGGTTCCACGCCTCCGCCGAGGGCCATGCTTATGTCGCGGGGCATCTGGCGACCTATTGCCTGGGCGAGCGGGCCGAGGCCTGAGAGGCTGTCCGAGCCGTCCCGTCGCGCCCATCACAGGAAGCGGGTCTTTCGCAACATAGGTTAAGAAAACTTCATCGAGTGCGATGGATTGCGGCAAGATTTGCGCCGCATCCCTCCCTTAGGAGAGCTGCTAGCGCAGCCCCTCGCGGTTTCAAGACTCGCAAGTCGCGAATTGTCGAAGCTCCGGCGATCAAAAGCCGCGCCGCACGCTTCAGCCCCGATCCCCAGACGGATCGCCCGCGACCTTGGATGCATCGCCATGTCGGCCCTGTCCCAGTCTTTTTCCGCCTATTCCAAGGCTCTCGCCCTTCTGCGCCCGGAGCGCGGCCGGGCGTTGGGCATCGTCCTCGCCGGCATCGCCGTCGCGGGCATTCAGGTCGCCGAGCCGGTTCTGTTCGGCCATGCGATCAACGCGCTTCTCTCCGGCGGTGGCGCGCTGTCGCTCGTGCTCCTCTGGGGCGCGGCGAGTTTCGTGTCCTTCCTGTCGGCCATGGTGATCTCGCTGCTCGCCGACCGGCTCATGCATCGCCGCCGCCTCGCGGCCATGGCGACCTTTCTGGAGCATGTCCTGGCGCTGCCGGCCTCGTTCCATTCGCGCTCACAGTCCGGCCGCCTGATGCGGGTGATGATTTCGGGCGTCGACACACTGTTCGGCTTCTGGCTGCCGCTGTTTCGCGAGCAGATCGGCAATGTCGTCGCGCTGACTGTTCTCCTGCCCGTGGCCTTCTGGATGAACTGGCGCCTCGCCGCGCTGCTCGGGCTGCTGATCGTGGTCTACACGCTGGTCAATCTCGCCGTGGTGCGCCGCACCTCGGGCGGCCAGAGCGAGGTCGAGGACCACTTCACGCAGGTCTCCGGCACGGTGGGCGAGCTCTTCGGCAACGTACCGATGCTCCAGAGCTTCCTGGCGGTGCCCAAGGAGATCCACTCCGTCCGCTCCTCGCTCGACCGCATCCTGTCGGCGCAATATCCCGTGCTCAACTGGTGGGCTGTCATGGCGGTGCTGACGCGCGGCGCCTCCTCGATCTCGATCGTCGCCATCTTCGCCTATGGCGCCTGGCTCGCCTCGCGCGGTCTCTCCACCGTGGGCGAGATCGTCTCCTTCGTCGGCTTCGCGACGCTTTTGATCGGCCGGCTCGATCAGCTCACCGGCTTCCTCATGGGCCTCTTCACCCGCGCACCCATGCTGGTGCAGTTCTTCGCCGTCCTGCGCGAGCGCACCGACGTCATCGAGTTCACCGACGCGCAGCCGCTCAAGATCACCGAAGGCCGCGTGCGCTTCGAGAATGTCCAGTTTCGCTACCCCGAAGGCTCGGGTGCGGTGCGCGGGCTCGATTTCGAGGCCGCGCCCGGCGAGACGGTGGCGATCGTCGGCCCGACGGGCTCGGGCAAGTCCACCGCGCTGGCGCTTCTTCAGCGCGCCTACGATCCGGAAAAAGGCCGCATCACGATCGACGGGCAGGATATCCGCCATGTCACGCTGAATTCGCTGCGCGGCTCGATCGGCGTCGTGTTCCAGGAGGCGGGCCTGTTCAGCCGCACGATCCGCGAGAACATCGCGATCGGCCGGCCAGAGGCCTCGATGGGCGAGATCGAGGAGGCGGCCAAGCTCGCCGGCGCCTTCGACTTCATCCAGCGCAAGGAGGATGGCTTCTCCGCCATGGTGGGCGAGCGCGGCGCCGGCCTGTCGGGCGGCGAGCGCCAGCGCCTCGCCATCGCCCGCGCGCTTCTGAAGGACGCGCCGATCCTGATCCTCGACGAGGCGACCTCGGCGCTCGACACCGCGACGGAAACGCGCCTCCAATCGGCGCTGGAGCGGTTACGCGCCGGGCGCACGACCTTCGTCATCGCCCATCGCCTGTCGACCATTCGCTCGGCCGACCGGATCATCGTGCTCGACAATGGCGCGATCGTCGAGACCGGAACCTTCGACGAGCTGGTGGCGCAGGGCGGCGTCTTCGCGGGCCTCGCGCGCGATGCCGGCGTCTCCTCGCTCCGCCGCCCCCTGCCCGAAACGCTGACGCAGGATAACGCGCCGGCGGGCGACGGCGAGGGTTTCATGGAAGCGGCGGAGTAGACGCCCGAGGCGAGGAAGGCGTCAGTCTCCCTCGTCCTCGTAGCCGACGAGATGGAGCGGGCGGGCGCGCACGCCGCGCAGCGAGCACCAGCGCACCAGCGCCTCCTCGCGCCCATGCGTGACCCAGACCTCCTGCGGCGCGATCTCGGCGATGGTCTCGATCAGCTCGTCCCAGTCGCAATGGTCCGACAGGATGAGGGGCAGCTCGACGCCGCGCTGGCGCGCCCGGCCGCGCACCCGCATCCAGCCCGACGCGAAGCAAGCCACCGGGTCGGGAAAGCGCCGCGCCCATTTGTCGGCGAAGGCCGAGGGCGGCCCGACAACGATGGCGCCGGCGAACTCGGCCTTGGCCGCGCCCTCGTCGCTCTTGGCGCGCGCGATCGTAGCGGGCCTCAGCTCGCCGAGGTCGATCCCCTCGCTCTCGTAGAAGTCGCAGAGCTTCTTCAGCGCGCCGTGGATGTAGATCGGCTCGCGGTATCCTTCCTCGCGCAGCATGCGGATGACCCGCTGCGCCTTGCCCAGCGCATAGGCGCCGACGAGATGGGCGCGCTCGGGAAACTGGCGCGTGGAGGCGATGAGCTTGCGCACCTCGCCGCGCGAGTCGGGGTGGCGGAAGACCGGCAGGGCGAAGGTCGCCTCGGTGATGAAGACATCGCAGGGCACCGGCTCGAAGGGCTCGGCGGTCGGGTCTTCCCGCCGCTTGTAGTCGCCGGACGCGACGATGCGCATGCCCTCCCATTCCACCAGGATCTGCGCCGAGCCTAGGACATGGCCGGCGGGGTGGAAGGATACGGCGACGCCGTTCACGCGGAGCACCTCGCCCCAGGGCGCCTCCTGCCGCGCCCCGGCGAAATCCTCGCCGTAGCGCAGCGCCATGATGGCGAGCGTCCGGCGCGTCGCCAGCACATGCTCGTGCCCCGAGCGAGCATGGTCGGCATGCCCATGGGTGATGAGCGCGCGCGCCACGGGGCGCACGGGGTCGATATAGAAGTCGCCGGGCGAGCAGTAGAGCCCGTTCGGCGTCGGGCGAAGCAGGTCTTCGAAACGGGCCATGGGCGAAGAGATAGGCGCTCGGGCTCCCAGCGGTAGCGCCGGGATGTCGGCCGCCGCGAGTTGGCGCGGGGGTGCCCGGCCGCTGCGCCCCCGCCGCTCCGTTTCGGATGGCCCCACTCGATACGCCCTGCATCGAACGGAGGCGTCGGCAGGCCCGAAAATCCGCTTGCGCGGGGAGAGGCCGCGCCCGATAAGCGGGCGCTCCTGCCGGGAACATGCCCCTTGCCCCACGACACCCACCGCTCCGGCAACCCGCTGGCCGACCGGCGCGCCGACTATGCCGAATCCTATGCCGGCGCGCGCGACTATGTCGCCGCCGCCGACCTGATGCGCCAGGCCGTGGAGCTCGCGCCCGGCTGGACGCTCGGCCGGATGCGCCTCGGCGCCTTTCTGGAGGAAACGGGCGAGCGGGAGGAAGCCTTGCGGCTCTACCGCGCGGCGCTGGCCGAGGATGCGGCCGATCCCTACGGCGCCGGGCTGAAGCTCGCGGCCCTCGGCGCCGCGCCCGTGCCGGAGGCCCCGCCCCCGGCCTTCGTCGCCGGCTTGTTCGACCAATATGCCGAAGGGTTCGAGACCGCGCTGGTGCAGCGCCTCGGCTACCGCGTGCCCGACCTCCTGTTCGAGGCCTTGATGGCGCAAAGCCCCTCGCTCCGCTTCGGTCGCGCGCTGGATCTCGGCTGCGGCACGGGGCTGATGGGTGAGCGGCTGCGCCCCGTCACTGAGACGCTGCACGGCGTCGACCTGTCGCCGGGCATGCTGGACAAGGCGCGCCGCAAGCGGATCTACGACCATCTGGCGGAAGGCGACGTAGCGCTTGCCGAGGCGCCGGACCGCCTCCTCTACGACCTCCTGACCGCCGCCGACGTTCTCACCTATCTCGGCGATCTCGCGCCCGTCTTCGCCCGCGCGGCCAAGCTTCTGGCGCCCGGCGGTCTTTTCGCCTTTTCGGTGGAGGCGGACGACGGCACGGAGGGCGGCTACGCCCTGCGCCCATCCCTGCGCTACGCCCACGCCCCCGCTTGGCTGGCGGCAGGCCTCGCTGAGGCCGGCTTCACGCTCCTGTCGGAGCGGCGCGAGGAGCTGCGGCGCGACCGGGGCGAGCCGGTGCGCGGCGCCTTGCTCGTCGCGATGAAGCGCTAAGAGACCGTTTGACAACTCGGCGGCGGAGGGCCGTCGAGTGGTTTTTCGACGCTCGCGAGGCGCCAAACGCAGTCGATGCGAGGGCGCATCGGCAAGGATTGGCAACGGTCCATGCGGGCGGGCGAGACAAGTGTCTCACCCTGGGGCGGCGTCGGAAAAGCGCCGGCGGACCGACCCGACCGAGTTGTCAAACAGTCTCTAAAGCGCATGGCCGCCATGCGCGGGCGGGCTTTGTGCGCGAGCGCGCCAGCCGTTAGAACCTCTAACAAAACCTCATGGGGTCGGCTGGTCGGATCTTTTCGTCGGGGACTTTGTCGCGAATGCTCGCCGATGCCGCCGGCATCGACTGCGCTTCGCTTCTCGTCTCCGACAAAAAGCCCTCGACCATCCTCCGCCCAGAGGTTCTGTTAGAGGCTCTTAGCCTGCCTCAAAGACACATCCATTGGAGCGGCAAGGCGTGAGCGCATCGGTCGAACAGCCGGCGGACGGAGAGACCGAGCGTCAGGAGGAAGCGTTGGTGCGCCGCGCCCATCGCTTCGGCAACTGGGCCGCCACGGCCACGCGGCACAGCCCCTGGGAAGACGGGCTCGGCATCGTCGCGGGCGTCATGCTGACCGCCTTCGGCATTGCGCTGCTGGGCCATCTCGGCTTTCTCACCGGCGGCATGGCGGGCCTCGCCTTCGTGATCCATTATCTCACCGGGTGGAATTTCGGCCTCGTCTTCTTCGCGCTCAACCTGCCCTTCTACGGGCTCGCGGTCGGGCGCATGGGCCGAGCCTTCACGGTCAAGACGGCCTTCGCCGTCGCACTTCTGTCAGTCATGACGGCCTTCAGCGGTGATTTCGTTCGCTTCGCCAATGTTCAGCCGCTGCTCGGCGCGTGTCTCGGAGGGCTTCTGATCGGCTTCGGCCTGCTTGCCCTGTTCCGCCACCGCTCCTCGGCGGGCGGCGTCGGCATTCTCGCCATCTATCTGCAGGATCGGTTCGGCTGGCGCGCGGGGCTGACGCAGCTTGGCGTCGATCTTCTCGTGCTGGTCACGGCCTTCCTCGCCGTCCCGCCGCTCGCGGTCTTCTACTCCGTCCTTGGTGCGCTGATCCTCAATCTCTTCCTCGCCATCAATCATCGCGCGGATCGCTATCTCGCCAGCTAGTGGATCGTCATCATTGCAAATAAAATCGAGCAGGCTTACAGAAGCTTAAGACTCCTCTCATTGACGAATCTTTCTCTCGAATGCCAATCCCTCAGCAGAAGCGAGCCGAAAGACGCGCTCGACTGTCCGAGGGGCCGATGTGAATTATAAGATTGCCATTCTTTCAGCATCTATTCTGTCCCTCCCGCTTTCGGGCTGCGTCACAACCGGCGCGGACGGCGTGAAGACCAATCGATCGCAGGTAACCGTGGTGTCGGGGGAGCGCACCCAGATCCGCCGGAACTGGTCCGTCGATAACGACTGCTCGTCCCAGGGCCTTCCCAAGGTTCGCGTTCTCGAAGGCCCGGCGCATGGGCAGGTCTCGATCGTGACCGAGAAGCTGTTTCCCAACACGCGGCGCGCCAAGTGCAGGACCCAAAAGGTCATGGGAACCGTGACCTACTACACGCCCGACAAGGGCTATGTCGGCCCCGATCGCGTGAAACTGCGTCAGTCCTACCCCGTGAACGGCGTGGACGACACCAAGATCGACATCAACGTGGTGAGATAGTCCTCAACGAAGGCCGGGAGGCCCGCCCTTCTCGGATAGGGATACCGACCTTCGAGACCATCCGATGAACCAGGGTTCACCGGATAGGCTCCAAGGTTTTTGATTTTGCCGCATTATCCCGCGGCAAAGCGTATCCGCTTTGCCTGGAAATGCTCTAGATAGACGAGCGTGAACTCCGCGCTCGCCTCTCCCCCGCCGATCCCGACCCTTCCCTCCCGCTTCGCCGACTGGTTCGCGGGCAAGGGCTGGAGCCCGCGTCCGCACCAGCTCGACCTTCTCGCGCGGGCCGAGCGGGGCGCTTCGGTGCTGCTCATCGCGCCAACCGGCGCGGGCAAGACGCTGGCCGGCTTCCTGCCCTCGCTGGTGGACCTGTCGCGACGGCCGAAGCGCGTTCCCGGCCGCAAGCCGCCGGGCGTCCATACGCTCTACATCTCGCCGCTGAAGGCGCTAGCGACAGATATTCGCCGCAACCTCGAAAAGCCCGTCGAGGAGATGGGCCTTTCCATCAGCATGGAAGCGCGCACCGGCGACACCTCGCAGTCCAAGCGCCAGCGCCAGAAGCTGAAGCCGCCCGACATTCTGCTCACCACGCCCGAGCAGCTGGCGCTCCTGATCGCCAGCCCCGACGCGGAGATCTTCTTCTCCGACCTCACGACCGTGATCTTCGACGAGCTGCATTCGCTCGTCGCCTCCAAGCGTGGCCATCTCCTGGCGCTGGGCCTCTCGCGCTTGCGCAAGCTGCGGCCGGAGCTTCGCACCGTCGGCCTCTCGGCCACCGTGTCCAACCCGGACGAGCTGCGCGAGTGGCTGGTGGCGCAGGCGCCCGGCACCTGCCCCATGGCCGATCTCGTCACCGTCGACGGCGGCGTGACCCCGGAGATCACCATTTTGAAGTCGCAGGCGCGCGTGCCCTGGCAGGGGCACATGGCGCGCTACGCCATGCCGGAAATCTACGAGGCGATAAAGGCGCATCGCACGACGCTGCTCTTCGTCAACACGCGCAGCCAGGCCGAGCTTCTGTTTCAGGAGCTCTGGCGCATCAACGACGACACGCTGCCGATCGCTCTGCATCACGGCTCGCTCGACGTGACGCAACGCCGCCGCGTGGAAGCGGCCATGGCGGCCAACGAACTTCGCGCCGTGGTCGCCACCTCGACGCTCGATCTCGGCATCGACTGGGGCGATGTCGATCTGGTCGTGCATGTCGGCGCGCCCAAGGGCGCCTCGCGCCTTGCCCAGCGCATCGGCCGGGCGAACCATCGGATGGACGAGGCCTCCAAGGCGATCCTCGTTCCGGCCAACCGGTTCGAGGTCATGGAGTGTCAGGCCGCGCTCGACGCCAATTATCTCGGCGATCAGGATTCGCCGCCGATGCGCGAGGGCTGTCTCGACGTGCTCGCCCAGCATGTGCTCGGCATGGCCGTTGCTGCGCCCTTCCGCGCCGACGATCTCCACCGCGAAGTGACCGGCGCCCTGCCCTATCGCGATCTCGACCGCGAGACCTTCGACCGCGTGGTGGATTTCGTCGCGACCGGTGGCTACGCGCTGCGCGTCTACGAGCGCTATGCCAAGATCCGCCTGACCGAGGACGGGACATGGCGGATCACGCACCCGTCCGTCGCGCAGGCCTATCGGATGAATGCGGGCACGATCATCGAGTCGGAATCACTGCTCGTGCGCCTCATCCGCGCCAAGACGCGCTCGGGCATGGCGCGCGGCGGACCGGTGCTCGGCAAGATCGAGGAGAACTTTCTGGAGACGCTGGCCACCGGCGACACGTTTCTCTTCTCGGGTCAGGTCCTGCGCTTCGAAGGCATCCACGAGATGGAATGCCTCGTCACCAAGACGCAGGACGACGAGGCGAAGGTGCCCTATTACGGCGGCCAGAAGTTTCCGCTCACCACCTTTCTCGCCGAGAAGGTGCGCGAGATGCTGGCCGACCCGGCGAAATGGGGCAGCCTGCCCTCCCAGGTCGGCGAATGGCTTGCCATCCAGAAACGCAAATCCGCCATTCCCGGGCCGAACGATCTCCTGATCGAGACCTTTCCGAACGGCAACCGTTTCTTTCTCGTGGCATACCCGTTCGAAGGGCGGCTGGCGCACCAGACGCTCGGCATGCTGCTGACCCGCCGATTGGATCGCGCGCGCGCCAAGCCGCTCGGCTTCGTCGCCACCGACTACGCGCTGTCGATCTGGGGCCGGGCCGACATGGGCGCGATGATCGCCGACGGGCGCCTGTCGCTGGACGAGCTGTTCGACGAGGACATGCTGGGCGACGATCTGGAAGCCTGGATGGCCGATTCCTGGCTGCTCAAACGGACCTTCCGCCAATGCGCCATCATCAGCGGCCTCGTGATGAAAAACCAGCCGGGCCGCGAGAAGACCGGGCGGCAGATGACGGTGTCGTCCGACCTCGTCTACGACGTGCTGCGCGCCCACGAGCCGGACCATATCCTCCTGCGCGCCACCTGGGCGGACGCGGCGACCGGCCTTCTCGACGTGCGCCGCGTTTCGGACCTTCTCGCCCGCATCAAGCGCCACATCCTGCACAAGAATCTCGAAGAGATTTCCCCTCTCGCCGTGCCGATCATGCTGGAAGCCGGCCGTGAGCGGATCGAGGGCGAGGCGCGCGACGACCTCCTGGCCGAGGCCATGGAGGAAGAGCTGATCATCAAGGCGCTCAGCGAGGTCACGGATTTCCGCTCGAACTATCTGAACTGAGCGTGCGCCGCTCGACCGAGGCCGCTTCCGCCAGGATCGCGACGATCAGGTCGGATTGCGAGACGATGCCGGCGAGGCGGCCGTCGGGTTCCACAATCGGGATGTGGTGCAGGCCCGTCGCGGCCATGAGGCGCACGACGTCCGCCAAAAGCGCGTCCGGCCCGGCGGTGCGCACGGGCGTGGTCATGATGTCGGCGATGCTGCCGTTCGGCGCCCGGCCGCGGCTCAGCGTCAGATGGAGGCGATGGCGGAAGCCGAGGCGCGGGCCGCGCGCGCCCCAGCTCGGCTTGTCCAGGAGATCGGTCTGGGTGACGATGCCGACCACCCGCGCGTCGTCCGTGGTGACGGGCAGAACCTTGATGTGATGCGAGCGCAGAAGCACCAGCGCCTCGGCGATCGCAGCGTCGGGCGCGATGGCGACGACGTCGCGCGACATGATCGCGGCGCAGCGCATGAGGCCGGAGCGGCGGCGATAGGAGCGGATTTCGGCCTGCCGCAGAATGGTTTCGAGATCGCCGCGATCGACGTCGAGAAGCTGGTCGTATTCGGCCAGCACGGCGTCGAGATCCTCCGAGGTGAAGCCGACGCGCTCGGGCGCCGGCTTGTCGGCCGTGTTGCGGCTCGGCGCGGCTGAAAGCGGCCGGTGCGGATAGGCGCGCCCCGCCATCCGGTTGAACAGGACGGCGACCAGCAGCATCAAGAGCGAATTGGCGAGCACCGGCCAGAGCACGAACCCGTAGCCGAGGTTGCGGACGGCCTCCCCGCCCAGCACCGCCGTCAGCGCCACGGCGCCGCTCGGCGGATGAAGGCAGCGAAGGCTCATCATCAGGGCGATGGCCACGCCGATGGCCAGCGCGGCCGCGAGAAACGGATCGGGCACGAGGAGCGCCGCGCTGACGCCGACCAGCGATGACACGAGATTGCCCCCGACCAGCGACCAGGGCTGGGCGAGCGGGCTCGCCGGCACGGCGAAGAGCAAGACGGCAGAGGCGCCCATGGGCGCGATCAGCACCGGCAGCGCGCTCGTCCCGCCGAGCGCGAGACGGCAGACGAGGCCGGTCACGAGAATGCCGATCAGCGCGCCGGCGGCAGAGCGGAGCCGCTCCTTGGCACTGACGGGCGGCGACGCGGGAAGGAGAGCGAGAAGGCGGTGCATGGCCTTCCCCATATCATCGGGAGGCTCGGGTCCGCCAAGAGTCTTGGCATGCGTGGCAGGACCCGCCTGGGCGGGCCGCGCGGGTCCTGCCGGGAGGTCAGTGCCCCGAGGTCAGCTCCAGCGCGTCGGCCCGGTTCTGGATCGTCAGCTTGTCGACCATCGTGCGCGAAGCCTCGTTGAGGCCGATGGTCTCGACCTCCACGCCCTTCTTGCGAAAGCGCAGCACCACCTTGTCCAGCGCGCCGACGCCGGTCAGGTCCCAAATATGGGCGTGGGTCACGTCGATCACGACGCGGCTGAGATCCTCCCGCAGGTCGAAGCTCGACACGAAGCGATCGGCCGAGGCGAAGAAGACCTGCCCCTCGACGCGGTAGGTGCGGGTCCGCCCATCCGGCGACAGCTCCGAGGTCACGCGGAAGATCTGCGCGATCTTGGAGGCGAAGAAGAGGCCCGAAAGGAGAACGCCAGCGAAGACTCCGAGCGCCAGATTGTGCGTCCAGACCACGATCACCACCGTCGCCAGCATGACCACGGAGGAGCGGCGCGGATGGGTGACCAGGCTTTTCAGCGAGCCCCAGTCGAACGTGCCGATCGAGACCATGATCATGATGGCGACCAGCGCCGGCATGGGGATCACGGCGACCCAGTCTCCCAGCACCACGATCAGGAACAGGAGCGCGACGCCCGCGAAGAAGCAGGACAGGCGCCCGCGCCCGCCTGAGCGGATGTTGATGCCGCTCTGGCCGATCATGGCGCAGCCGGCCATGCCGCCGAAACAGCCGGTGACGGCGTTGGCAATGCCCTGGCCGACGCACTCTCGGTTCTTGTCGGAGCCCGTGTCGGTGAGATCGTCGACGACCTGCGCGGTCATCAGCGATTCCAGGAGGCCGACCAGCGCGATGCCCACCGAATAGGGCGCGATGATGCGAAGCGTCTCGAAGTTGAAGGGCACGTCCGGCAGGAGGAAGACCGGCAGGCTGGAGGGCAGCTGGCCCATATCGCCCACCGTGCGCACATCGATGCCGAAGGCGAGCGCGACGGCGGTGATCGCGACGATCGCGACCAGTGGCGAGGGGATCGCCTTCGTGATGCGGGGGAAGAGATAGATGATGGCGAGCGCGGCCGCACAGAGCACGTAGGTCATGCCCGGCACGCCGATCAGCTCGGGCATCTGCGCGAGAAAGATGAGGATCGCCAACGCGTTGACGAAGCCGGTCATCACCGAGCGCGAGACGAAGCGCATGAGATCGCCCAGCCGGCAGAAGCCCGCCGCGATCTGGATCAGGCCCGCCAGGATCGTGGCGGCGAAGAGATATTGCAGCCCATGGTCGCGCACGAGCGTGACCATGAGAACGGCGGTCGCGGCGGTGGCCGCCGAGATCATGCCGGGCCGGCCGCCGAAGATCGAGATCAGGACGGCGATGGAAAAGGAAGCGTAGAGGCCGACCTTCGGATCGACCCCGGCGATGATGGAAAAGGCGATGGCCTCGGGGATGAGGGCCAAGGCGACGACCAGCCCAGACAGCAGATCGCCGCGGACATTGCCGAACCATTCGGCCTGCCAATTGCGTGTGGAGAACATAGGAAACAACGAAATCTCGACGACGTCCCGCAAAGCCCGAGCGGGCTCCGGCGGTCGCATCACATTTTCAACGTCGTCTGGATTGGCCGAGGGATAGGCGCCCGGCATAGCCACTTGGGAGCCCCAAGTCCTTGTGCCCCTCGTTCCTGCCTCAATCGCCAGCGGGAATCAAGGCTCGCGCAATCGTCGCACCGCCTTGCCTTCGCCACGGATTTGGATTCGAAAGGGAACAGGTTGTGAACAGACGGTAAATGAGCCTGCGCATGAATATGGTCGACCGGCGCTTTCGGCAGGCGGACGGCGAAGGGGTCGAAACCGTCCTGAACGGCGGTCGGCTCGTCTGCGATCCGAGCGGGGTCGTCTTCGCGCCCGAGCACGGGCTCCTGATCGTGTCGGACCTGCATCTGGAAAAAGGCGCGGCCTTCGCCCGGCGCGGCATGATGCTGCCGCCCTACGACACGCAAGCCACGCTGGCGCTCCTAGAGACGGCCGTCGCGCGCCACCGGCCCGTGCATGTCGTGGCGCTGGGCGACAGTTTCCACGATCGGCACGGCGCGGCGCTGATGCCGGAGGCCTCGCGCGAGCGGCTGGGCGCGGTCATGGCCGGACGGCGCTGGACCTGGATTTCAGGCAATCACGACCCGGAACCCCCGACGGGCCTCGGCGGCGAAACGGCGGAAGAGATCGTGGTAGGTCCCTGGACCCTGCGCCATGAACCTTCGCCTTTTGCGCGAGCCGGCGAGATCGCCGGGCATCTTCACCCCGTGGCGCGCGTGTCGGGCCGGGGCCGCTCGGTGCGCGGCGCGTGCTTTGCCAGCGACGGCTCGCGCATGGTGATGCCCTCGTTCGGCGTCACCACGGGCGGGCTCAACGTGCTGGACCGGGCGTTCCAGGGGCTCTTCGCCCCGGATCGGGCGAAGGCCTATGTGATCGGCGTGGCCCGAATCTATCCGATCCCGTTCCACGCCCTCTCGGTCTAGCCGTTTAGAGCGCCACCGGCTGGTTGGTGGCGAAGGCGACGGCGACCATGCAGAGCACGACGACGGCGGTGAGCACGAGGCGCAGCTGCGCATACCAGGGCGCCTCGATGCGCCCTTCGCGCGTCGCGGTGTAGTCCCAGACGCCCTGCACGCTGAAGGCGACGGCAAATCCCACGAAGCTCCAGGGCTGAGGCACCTGCACCAGAACCCAGGCGGCCAACGAGGGCACGACCGAAAGGGCCAGCGTGGTCGGGCTCTTGCGTGCGGTCTCGTTCAGCGCCGCGCCCCAACGCGCCCCGCCGAGGAACGACAGGATCACCGCCGCCCAGGCCGAAACGGCGAGCCAGAGATAGGACGGGTCCGCGATCTCCGAATAGGTGGCGATCAGCAGCGTTCCCACGACGAAGGGCACGAGGCCGCCGACGCCCAGGATCCAGGCGGCGCGAACGAATTGGTCGGCGCGGCTGCGCGTCGGCGCGCCGTGAGCGGTGTTCTGCATTGGTCAGTCCCGTTTGAAGATGATGCGGCCGAACCAGCCGGTGAAGACGGCGACCACGACGGCCATGAGACCGTAGAGCGCGCCGTTGCGAGCGGCAAACACGGAGATCTGGTTTTCGATCCCCGTTTTCACCACCCAAAGATCCTCCGAGCGCTCGCGCACGAAGACGCCCTCGCGAAACAGGATGGCGCGGGCGACGTGGCGGCCGACCGGCATGTCCGGCGGCAGCGTGAGATTGGCGCGAAACAGGGTGGCGCTGACGAACTCGATGGCGCCCGAGGTCTCGCTGTAGAGGCCGGCATCCTTCTTCAGCCGCTGCAGCGCGTCGGCATAGGCCTGCGTGTTGCCGGGCACGCCGCTGCGCGGCGGGGTGCGCTCGAAGGCCTGGTTCTGCATGCCGATGCCGAGCTGGCGCAGCGTGACGCCGGGGGCGATGTCCTGGATCGGGCGAGTGGAGGCCAGCGCATAGGAGGCCGGCACGCTCTCGAAGCGCTCCGATCCGCGATTGATCCAGACGCCGAAGAGCCGCTTTTTCTCGCGCACCACGAGATTGCTGCGTGGCCCTTCCAGGATCACCACGATGTCGTAGCGCCCCTGGCGCATGATGCGCGGATCGGCGTTGTCGAGCGCGCCGAAGACCACGAGCCGCGCGCCGCCGAAATTCGAGCCGACCGCGATCGTCTCGGTGGACAGGCCGATCTGAAAGCTTTCGGGCACCGGCGGCGGGTTGGCGGCGGGCGCCCGCAGCTGCGCGCCGGCCGGCGGCGACAGGAGGGCCAGCGCCAGCCCGAGAAGGAGCGCCGGCCGCCTCATCCGCTCTCACCGCTGGGCAGACTGATGGTGAAGATCTCGCCGGGCACAACGACGAGCTCGATGAAGAGGCGCACGGCGACCGCGACAACCAGAAGCGCCAGAAGCGCGCGCAGCTGCTCGCCGCGCAGCTTGCGCCCCGCCTGCGCGCCGAACTGCGCACCCACCACGCCGCCGATCATCAGGAGAAAGGCCAGAACCACGTCCACCGTGCCGTTGCTGGCCGACTGAAGAACCGTGGTCACGGCGGCGGTGAACATGATCTGCATCAGCGACGTACCGATGACGACGCTGGTCGGCACGCGCAGGAGATAGATCATGGCCGGCACCATGATGAAGCCGCCGCCGACGCCCATGACCGAGCCGAGCACGCCGATGGCAAAGCCGAGACCCAGCACGGGCACGACCGAGACATAGAGCTTGGAGCGCTTGAAGCGCATCTTGAACGGCAAGCCGTGGACCCAGCTGTGCTGCCCCGTGCGACGGATCTCGCCCGAGCCGCCGCCCTTGACGCGGCGCATGGCGCGCAGGCTTTCCGCCAGCATCAGGCCGCCCACCGTGCCGAGCAGCAGGACGTAGAGAACCGACACGGCGAAATCGAGCTGGCCGAGCCGGCGCAGAAGCGTGAAGAGCCAGACACCGACCCCCGAGCCCAGCGCGCCGCCGACCACGAGCATGGCGCCGAGCTTCAGGTCCACCGTGCCGCGCTTGTAATGGGCGAGCGCGCCGGAAACGGACGAGGCGATGACCTGGTTGGCGCCGGTGGCGACCGCGACGGCGGGTGGGATGTTGTAGAAGATCAAAAGCGGGGTGATGAGAAAGCCGCCGCCCACCCCAAACATGCCCGACAGGAAGCCGACGGCCGCGCCCATGCCGACGATGACGAAGATGTTGACCGAGATCTCGGCGATCGGAAGGTACAGCGTCACGGATTTCGGCTCGCCGACTGGAGGCTTTCGCGAACGTTGGGTGAGGTTCGGGCACGAAAAAGGGCAGCCCAGTCTTTGAGCCGCCCTTCCCGTCAAGTCAAATGGCTTGGGCGCCGTGATGGATCTCAGGCGTCCTTGCGCTCCAGAAGCGCGCGGATCAGCGGCTCGTCGATCTGGCCGGTGGCCTGGAGGCCCGTCTTCTCCTGGAACTTGCGGATGGCGGACTGCGTCTGCGTGCCGACAACGCCGTCCGGCCGGCCCGGATTGTAGCCGAGCTTCAGGAGAATGGCCTGCACGTTGCGGATCGCCTTGGACATGTCCACCGAGGCGGTCTGGCCCGACTTCTCGTTCCAGCTCGCCGGCAGGTTCACCGTGTTCACGGCGTCGATGCGCGGCTCGGGCTTCCAGGCGGCGGTCTCTGCGTCGATCCGGCTGCGCAGTTCGGGGGCCAGTGTCTTGCCGACCTCCTCCATCTTGTTCTGCGCGTCCTTGTCTCCGGCCGCGCCGACGATGCGGAACCAGCGGTAGGATTCGCCGAGGTCCTGCTCCAGGCCGACGCCCCGGGCATAAAGAATGCCCAGATTGTACTGGCTGTCGCGCATCCCGTGCTGGGCGGCGCGCAGAAACCATTCGGCCGCCGTCTTGGGCTCGGAGGCGCCCTCGATGCCGGTGGCATAGAGAACCGCCAGATTGTGCATGGCGCGGATGTTGCCCTGGTCCGCCGCGAGACGATACCAGTCGCGCGCCGCGCCCGTATCACGGGCAACGCCATTGCCCTTCTCGAACAGGGTGCCGACGCTGTACTGCGCCGGCGCATAGCCGCGCGAGGCGGCTTGGCCGAACCAGGCGATCGCCGCCTTCGGGTCGGACGGGCCGACCCGGCCTTCCATCAAACGCAGGCCGACTTCGAACAAAGCCATCGGCTCGGCCTTGGCGGCGGCGCTGCGCAGCGCTTCGGGGCCGATCTTCTCGGGCGCGGTCGGCAGTGCGCCGCGCGCCTCCGCCGGCAGGCGGGCCTCGGCCGAGGCCAGAAGCGAGGAGGAGGCCTGCATGGCGGGGGGCGTTGCGGGCGTTTCGACCGACGCCTCGACGGGCGCTTCGGCACTCTCGGTCGGAGCCGCCGGGGCTTGCGCCTCCATGGCGGCCGGTACGGCGAGGCTCGCCATGCTGGGGGCGGCGGTCATGGCGCCGGCATCGGCCTGCAGCGTCTCATCGGGCGTTCCGGCCGGCACCGCGAGCGGGTCGAGGCTGCCGGTTTTCTCGGGGGTCGTGGGCGCCTGTTCTTCAAGAACGGGAGCCTCCGGCGCCGGCTGGATGGCGGCCGGTGCCTGCGCAGGCGCATCCGAAAGCGGCGAGGGGGTGGCCGGCGAAACGACCGGGGCTTCCGGCTCGCTCGGCTGCGAGGCGAGGTAGCGCTGGCCGAGCGGAATGGCCATGAGCGCCAGCAGCACCGCGCCGACCGCCATCAGAATGGGCTTGCGACGGCGGCTGCCCTGCTCGGCGTCCATTTCGCCGAGCATCGGCTCGGCCTTCAGCGCCTCGGCCTCGGCCGCCGCCGCCATGGCCGCCTTGCGGGCGGCGGCGATGAAGTCGGCCTTGGCGACGGGATCGGAGCTGTCCGAGCCGCCGCGCTGCTGGGTGCGCACGCGCTCGATCAGCGCGGCGATGTCGGGCGCGCCGGAGCCGGGCTCGAGCGGGCGATCAGCCTCGCGCGAAACGAAGCTGTCGGCCGCGTCCAGCGACGGCGCGTCGATCTCGAGCGAGGGCTCGGACGCGCGCGCCTCGGCAAAGGGCGGCTGGACTGTGGGAACGAGAGCGACCGGGCGAACCCGCTCGGCAAGGCTCGGCTGCGGCTCGGCCACGGCCTTGTCGGCCCGGCGCAGGCGGCGTGCCAGCGCGCCGCGCAGCCCCTTGGGCTCCTCGGACGCGGCCTCCGGCGCGGCGTCGGCGAATACGGACTGAGGCGGGATCGGCGCGAAGGCTGCAACCGGGGCGGCAACCGGGCCGGAGCGGCCGGCGGCGCTCTCGGCGCGCAGATCGCCCTCGATCGCCGTCAGGCGCTCGACGATCTTGATGAGCGTGGCGTGAACCGCGTCGAACACGCCGACCGCACGCTCGTCGGACTTGCGGCAAAGGTCTTCCAGGCGGCGCAGGTCGCCGGCGAGATCGCGGACATAGCCGTTCTGGCGCGTGTCCTCGCCATCCTGCATCCGGCGCACGGCCTCTTCGGCGGCGGCGCTAGCGGCGGCGATGACGCTGTCGCGATCCTTGTCGAACTTGCGCTCCAGCGCTTCCAGGCGACGCGCGACTTCAGCCGAATCGCCGTCGAGCGGCGCGGGCACGCCGGCCAGCACTTCGGCCAGCCGGCCGATCTGCGATTCGAGCGAGCGGATGACGTCATTGTCGACGCCCACCGCGCCGGCCGACTGTTCCAGCCGCTCGGCCAGCGCCTGAAGGCGGGCTTCCAGGGCGTTGGAGGCGATCTCGCCGCCGGCCGTGCTGAACAGACGCTCGACGCGCTCACTCAGGCGGTCGATGCGCGCGCCGAGCTCGTTCACCGCCGGCTGGGCGGAAAGCTCCTCGATCTGCTCCGACATGGCGGCGAGCTGCGCCGACAGGAACTCGGCGTCGCCGGTCTCGGCGATCCGGTCCACCCGGCCGGCGAGTTCCGTGACGCGCGCCTCAATGCGCTCCAGCGGACCGGCCGCGCCGGCGGCGGCCCCGGACAGGCCGCCGGTCAGGATCGCGGCGGAAATTTCGTCCAGGCGCTCTTCCAGAACGGCGAAATGGCTGAGATCGGGCTCGCGCATTTCGGCCGCCAGCGTCTCGACGCTGTCCGCCAGCGCCTGGATGCGCGCTTCCATCTGGTCGATCTGAAGGATCTCGGGCAGGCCGACAAGCGCCAGCTCGATCTCGCCCATACGCTCCGACAGGCGGTTGATGCCCGCTTCCAGCGCCTTGATCGGCAGTTTCTCGGCCATGGCCTCGAAACGGGCCTCGAGCGCGGCACCGCTGGCCTCCGAGGAAATCTCGTCGAGCTTGGCGCGCAGCGTGTCGAGTTCGCCCTTCAGAAGACGCGTCAGCGTTTCCTCGGTTTGGGTGCGGACCGTGTCGACATAGCGCGCCTCGAACTCCTCCCAGCGCTGCTGGACGGCGAGGATCTGCTCTTCGGTCGAAAGCGAGCGCAGCGAGCCGCGAAGGCGCTCCAGCTCCACCCGCAGGTCGCGCTTGGACTGGTTGTCCAGCTCGATCCGGTCCGTGATGCGCGCCTCGAAATCGTCCCAGCGCTTCTGCACGGCCTGGACGGATTCCTCGCGCGCCATCTGCGTGACCAGCGTGGACACGGTGTCGAGCTCGGCCCGCAGCTCCATCAGCGAGGCTTGGTCGGCATTGCTGGCGGTCAGCTCGGTGAGCTGTTCCATGAGCGCGAAGATCTCGGCGCCGATCTGGTCGGCGCCCTTGCTCTCGCCGATCAGCCGCTTGATCTGACCGAGCGAGCCGCGCATCTCCTCGAAGCGCTGCGTCAGATGCGCGCCGGTGAGGCTGGTCTGGATCTCGCTGCGCAAGGCGCTGACATCGGCCGCCAGATCCTTGACGATCGCCAACGTCGCGCCCTGGGCCTGAAGATCGCCGACCTCGCCCGCCAACACGCCGAGGCGCTTGTCGGTGGCCGGCTTGGCCGTGGTGGCGGCAGGGCGTTTGGCGACCCGGCCCGCAGCCGGGTCCGCGTCCAATTGCCGCTCCAGCGCGAGGGGCGAGGCCGCGGCGTCGAGAGCGGGGCGCGTTGCGCGGCGAGCGGCGGCAATGGAGCGAAGCCGCGCCGCTGCGTCGCGCGCCGGCTGCTCCTCGGCCTTCGTTTCCGCATCGTCCTCGACGGGCCGCTTGCCCATGGAAAGCCGCGTCAGGCGGGCTTCCAGGTCTTCCAGCGTTTTTGACAAAGATTTGAACGAGCCTTCGGCGACCTGCGCCTCGGCATCGGAGCGTGCCTTCAGATGCGGATCGTTGCGGGACATGCCGTCTTCCTCTTCGTCCAAAGTCCGATCGGCTCTGACGCCCGCGTAGGGATGGCGCCGCACTGCCGCTAGGTTGACGATCGCTTAAGATCCAACCTCTGCGTTAAGGGAATATAAAGACAACCGGGACTGAAGCTGGATTCCTGACGGCAAGCCGCTTGTATGCGATCGGTGAAAGTTAATACAAAATCCAGCGATCCGATGGGCGATCTCGGGCCCGGTCGAAACCGATAGCAAGCAGGCGCGCGGCCAAGCGTGAAAAAGCATGACAAATCCGATTGAGGACGCGAACGAGCAGGAGTTTCGCATCACGGCGGAGCAACTGCTCCAATGCGACGACCCGGCCGGCGGAGGCCCGAGCGAATTCCGGATCGGCGACTTGTCGCGCGAGTTCGGGGTGACCTTGCGCACCCTGAGGTTCTATGAGGACCGGGGTCTTCTTTCACCGGACCGGCGCGGCACGACCCGGATCTATTCGCGCCAGGACCGGATGCGGCTGCGGCTCGTGCTGCTCGCCAAGCTTCTAGGCTTCTCCCTGACGGAGGCCAAGCAGCTGATCGACCTCCACCACCAACCCGACGGGCCGCGCAAGCAGCTGAAGACCGCGCTGGTGCGGTTCGAGGAGCAGCGCCAGATCCTGGAGGATCAAAGGCGCGAGATCGAACAGTCGCTGGAGGCCATGCGCCTCACCACCGCCTTCGTTCGCGCCCGGCTGGAAACGATGAGCTGAAGCGATCATGCTTCATGAAAGAAGTATGAAGATATTGAAGAAACAGCCCTGCATTTGGGTAAGGCGAGATATGCAATGCGAGGCATAGCTCTTCGTGTTGCAGTGCATCATATGTGGAGTGGGAGTTGAAGAAACCCCATATCCTATCGAGGCTTTTATGATGACCGCCCAAACCGAACGCCATGGAGCCATGCCGGCGCATCTCGGCTACTCCTCGCGCCGCCCTGCCGGTGCCGACCGTTCGCGTCCGTCCAATCGTTCGATCCAGAGCGGCCGCGCCGTGTTTCTGGAGATGGACCCGCTGACCGCCATGTCCGGTCTGCGCGGCTCCATGTTCGAATCGGCCGCACCCCAGCGCTTCTAAGCCCGTCGGCCCGACCTAGCCGGGCCCTCCCCACTTCCCCTCTCGCGAGCCCGGCCGCAAGCTTTGCGTCCGGGCTCGTTTCGTTTGTGAAGCAAGGTCCGCTCCCGCTTGGCCCCTCAGGCCAACGGCCGGTCGTTGCGCGTGAGGTGCAGCGTCACCCATTCGTCGCGGCGCAGCGTCTTGGTATGGAACAGCCCTTGCGCGCGGTAGGCGGCCAGGACGGCATCGCGCTGCTTGGCGAGGATGCCGGACAGGACGAGATCGCCGCCCGCCGCCAATTGCCGCGCCATGGCCGGCGCCAGCATCATCAGCGGCCGGGCCAGGATATTGGCCACGATCAGCGAAAACGGCGCATAGACCGCGAAGGTCGGCCCGTCGAAGCCCTTGGCGGTTTCGGCGCGCACCAGCGTGTGCGTGCCGTTGGCGCGAATGTTCTCGCGCGCCACCTTGGTCGCCACCGGGTCGATGTCCGTGGCGAGAACCGGCACATGAGCGAGCTTGGCGATGGCGATGGCGAGAACCGCGCTGCCTGTGCCGAGGTCCAGCGCGTTGAGCGGCCGGCGTCGCCGCACCACCTCTTCGATCATCGACAGGCAGCCCGCCGTGGTGCCGTGATGGCCCGTGCCGAAGGCCTGCCCCGCCTCGATCTCAATGGCGAGATCGTGCGCGCGCACCTTGTCGCGATCATGCGCGCCGTGGACGAGGAAGCGCCCGGCCCGCACCGGCTTCAAATCGGCCAGGACCTGCGCCATCCAGTCGATGTCGGGCAGGTCCTCGCGGGTTGGCTCCAGCGGCGCGAAGGCTTCGCGCAGGGTCTCTTCGTCGGTGTCCCCCTCACCCTCGAAATAAACGGACGCCTCGTGAAGATCGGCGGCCTCGTCGATTTCGATATGGGCGATCGGCCAGCCATCCTCGGCGAAGGCGGCGTCGAGGCGCTCGTAGAGCGCCTGGGTCTCCTGCTTGCCGCCACGGGCAAAATATCGAACCTGGCCCAAGGGCGGTTCCTTCTCAAAAAGTCGGGTTGATCGATGAGGGCGGTCAGGACGCGCTGAGGCGTTCCAGCTTGGCCTTGGCGGCGGCGGGGTCCTCACCATAGGCGATGGTGCCCTGGAAGACGCCGGCCCGGTCGAGCAGGAGCACCGAGGCTGTGTGGTCCATCGTGTAGTCCGCGCCGTCCTGCAGCACTTTCTTGGCGTAGATGCCGAAGCCCTTCAGCATGGCCTCGACTTTCGCGGGATCGCCGGTCAGCGCCGTCACGTCGTCCGACAGGGCGCCGACATAGGTGCGCAGGATGTCGGGTGTGTCGCGCTCGGGATCGACCGAAACGAAGACGATGCCGAGATCGCGCCCCTCGGCCTTCAGCGCCTTTTGGTAGCCGGCCAGTTCGAACAGCGTCGTCGGGCAGACGTCGGGGCAATGGGTGAAGCCGAAGAAGAGCGCCGTCGGCCGGCCGCGCAGCACGGCTTCCGTCGCCGGCGCGCCGCTCTGGTTCACCAGTTGGAACGGCGAGCCATAGGGCGCCGAGGCACTGACGCCCATCGCGCCCTCGATCTCCTTGCGGCCGAGCGCGAAGACGAGGATCGTCAGCGCCAGAACGGCGGCCACGAGAAACCAGAGCCCGTAGCGCAGAGCGACGGCGCGGCGACGGCGGGGCGTTCGGGCGGGATCGGCCATGATGTTTACTCCTGTCTCGGCACATCGGATACATCAGCCGGGCCGGGCGGCAAAGCCGCTCTCCCGCCCTTTGTATTGAGACCGCCTTCATGACCGACGCCGCCGAGCCGGATCTGCGCTTCCGCGCCGACGAACCCAAGCAGCATCCGAGCGCGGAGCTGAAGGAGGTGCGCCTCGGCCGCTTCTGCGACATCGGGCAGCGCGTAAAGCTGCGGGACGTGACGGTCGGCGACTACAGCTATTTCGAGCGCGGCGGCGAGGCCGTGATGACCGATATCGGCAAGTTCTGCTCGATCGCCGCCCATGTGCGCCTCAATGCGCTGGAACACCCCGTCGAGCGCGTCACCACCCATAAGATCAGCTACCGGCCGAACGAGTATTTCCGCTTTCTCGGCGTCGACCATGGCTTTCGTCAGGCGCGGGCGGCGCGGCGGGTCGCGATCGGCCACGATGTCTGGATCGGCCACGGGGCGGTGATCCTGCCGGGCGTCTCGGTCGGCACCGGCGCGGTGGTCGGAGCCGGCGCGGTGGTGACGCGCGACGTCACCCCCTACACGATCGTCGCCGGTGTGCCCGCGCGGGTGCTGCGCCCGCGCTTTGCGCCCGAAATCGCCGAGCGTCTGTTGCGCCTCGCCTGGTGGGACTGGCCGCGCGAGACGCTGTTCGAGGCTATCCCCGACATGCAGGTTCTCTCGATCGAGCATTTCCTGGCGCGCTGGGAAGAGCGCGGCCTCAGCGAGACCGCCCCTCCCCGGTGAGGAAATAGACCAGCGCCAGCGCCGGGAAGAGGCAACCCATGGCGGCGACGCCCTGCCAGCCGAAGCGCTCCAGCACCGGGCTGGTCAGGCTGGAGCCGACGGCGCCGCCGAGAAAGAAGGTCGTCATATAGACCGCGTTCAGCCGGTTTCGGATCGAGGCGTCGAGCTGGAAAATCTCGCGCTGGCCGATCACGAGATTGGCCTGCACGCCGAGATCCACCAAGATGCCGGCGACCACCAGGGCGGCCAACGAATGCTTGCCGAGAAAGGCGATGGCCATCGCGACGAGCACGAGCGAGATGGCCAGAAGCGTGCCGCGCCGAGAGTGCCCCCGATCCGCCATGCGGCCAGCGACGGGCGCGGCCAGAACGCCGAGTGCGCCGCTCAGCGTGAACAGCGCCACCCATTGCGGCGAGAGATTGTAGGGCTCGCGCAGGAGGAGGATCGGCGCGCCGGTCCAGAACAGGCCGAAGGCGGCAAACAGCGCGGCATGATAGAGCGCCCGCCGCCGCAGCACCGGCTCGGCCACGAAGAGCCGACCGAGCGAGCGGATCAGCGCGCCGTAGCGCTCGCGCCCCGCCGGGTGCCGGCTGGGAAAGAGCCGGCGACCGGCCAGCGCGAGGGCCGCGATCAGAACGGCCGACAGGAGGAAGATGCCGCGCCAGCCGGCAAAGCCCGCCACGAAGCTGGAGACCGGCCGCGCCAGGAGAATGCCGCCGAGAAGCCCCGTCATGATGTTGCCGACGATCCGCCCCCGCTCTTCCGGCCGGGCGAAGCTCGCGGCCAGCGGCACAATCATCTGCGCGGCGGTGGAGGCGACGCCGACGACGAGCGTCAGCGCGAAGAGAAGCGGCAGGTTGGGCGTCAGCGCAAGGCCCACGAGGCCGATGGCGGCCGCTGCCATGGTGAGGAGAATGAGCCGCCGGTTCTCCACCACGTCGCCCAGCGGCACGAGGAGAACGAGGCCGAGCGCGTAGCCAATCTGCGAGGCGGTGACGATCGTGCTTTCCGCCGCCGGGCTCATGCCGAGATCGGCGCCGATCAGCGCGACCACGGGCTGGGCGTAGTAGAGATTGGCCGCGAGCGCGCCGGCGGCGAGCGCCATGGCGAAGGCCGCGCCGCGTGACAGGCGGGGCGTGGCATCGGTTGCGGCGAGATCGGGCAAGGTCACGGGCGGGACATCCCAACTGGTCAGTTTGGCTGACCTATACGCCCCTCGCCCCGGGGCCGAAAGGCGCGACCTCACCGGCCGATGGCGAAATCTTGATCGTCTCTCCCGGCTTGAATCGGGCTTGTGGCTTCTCAGCGCCGTCATCGGCTTCCTATATGGAGCCTACTCAGTTTCAACGCTTGCCGAAGGACCCTTCCATGAACCCCTCCCGAACCGGACGTTTCACGGCTTTGCTCGCCGTGCTGACGCTGGTCTTCTCGACGATGGTCGTGGACTATGCGGAAGCGCGCCGTGGCGGCAGCTTCGGCAGCCGCGGCGGCCGCACCTACCAGTCCGCGCCGGCCACCAACACGGCGCCGAGCGTCGCGCCCGTGCAGCGCTCCATGACGACGCCGGGCCAGGCGACGGGCGCTGCGGCGGCGGCACGCCCGGCGGCGGGCCAGCGTTCCGGCCTGTTCGGCGGCGGCTTCGGCGGCGCGATGATGCGCGGCCTGTTGATCGGCGGCCTGTTCGGCCTCCTGATGGGCTCGGGCTTCGGCGGCCTCGCGGGCATGCTCGGCCTTCTCGTCCAGGTCGCGCTGATCGGTCTTCTCGTCATGCTGGCGCTGCGCTTCTTCCGCTCGCGCTCGGGCCAGACGGCGGCAGCGGGCGGCCCCAACCCGGCCTCCGGCAACCGCTCGATGTACGAGGGTCGCGATCCCAACAACGGTCGCAGCCCGGCGTCCGGTGGTCTCGGCGGCATGGGCGGTCTCGGCAGCCGCTCGGCCGCGTCCACCAAGCCCGGCAAGGGCGGCGACGAAATCGGCATTTCGGAGCAGGACCTCAACATCTTCGAGAGCCGCCTGAAGGCTCTTCAGGCCGCCTATAGCCGCGAGGACTACGAAGCCCTGCGCGAGATCGCGACGCCGGAAATCGTCTCCTATCTTTCGGAAGAGCTGGCGCAGAACGCCTCGCGCGGGGTGCGCAACGAGGCGCGCGATGTCGAGCTTCTGCAGGGCGACGTGGCCGAAAGCTGGCGCGAAGGCACGCGGGACTACGCCACCGTCGCCATGCGCTACGGCATGATCGACGTGGTTCGCGACCGCCAGTCGGGCCGCGTGGTGGAAGGCGACGAGAGCAAGCGCGTCGAGTCCACCGAGATCTGGACCTTCGTGCGCGAGCGCGGCACCGAGTGGAAGCTCTCGGCGATCCAGGAAGCCTGATCGCTCCAGGCATCAGAGATGCGAAGGCCGCTGGCGAAAGCCGGCGGCCTTTTTCGTATCGGGTTCAGGCCAAGCCGGCCGCGCGCGCCAGCGCCACCAGAACCGTGCCGAGAACGACGGTGGCGAGCAGCGACAGGCGCAGGGCAAAGACGGCGCAGAGGAGGATCACCACCTTCTCGGCGATGTCGCCGTCGATGAAGACCGGCATGACGATGCTGGTGAGAACGGCGGCGGGCACGGCGTCGAGCGCCGCTTCCAGGCGTGGGGGCACATGCTCCATCCGCGCCAGGACAAGATGCCCGCCGACGCGCGTGAGATAGGTGAGCACGGCAGATGCGAGGATGATGACCCAGGTCTCGCTCATTGCGCGGCCCTCTTTTCGGGGTTGCGCAGCGCGGCCACGAGAATGCCGGCGAGCCCGCCGAGCGTGACATGCCAAGGCGAGCCGAGCGTGGCATAGGCGACGAGCGCCGCGAGCGCGCTGGTGCCGGCCACCGGCCAGAACTGGCGGCGATGGCGAAAGGCCATGGTCTGCGCCAGGAAGTAAATCGGCAACGCGAAGTCGAGCGCGTAGCGCTCAGGGTTCTCGATCAAACGCCCGAACAAGGCGCCGAGCAGCGTCGCCAAGGCCCAGCCGACATAGAGCATTAGCGCGAAGGTGAAGTAGTAGGTCTTGCGCACCCGCCCCTCGCTCGCCCGCGCTTCCGCCGCCGCGAAGGACGGATCGACCAGGAGGAAGAAGGCCAGCGCCTTTTCCCAGGCGTTGAAGCGCGTGAGATGCCGCCCGACGGAGGCGGAATAGAGGACATGGCGGAAGTTGATGGCGAAGACGCCGATCAGGATGGCCCAGACCGGCGCACCGGTGCCGATCATTTGAAGGGCCAGGAACTGGCTGGAGCCGGCATAGACGGTGAGCGAGAAGCCGAGCGTCTCGGCAAGGTCGAAGCCCGTGCGCGTGGCGAGCGCGCCGTAGACGGCGCCGAAGGGCATGAGCGCGAGGAGCAGCGGCGCGGAATGGGCGACGCCCAAACGAAATTCGGAAGAGCGGGACACGGGGAAAACCGAAGGAAAGAGCGCGTGGGTTCGCCCTTCTACGGCGTCGCAGAGGGCAAGAACAAGCCGCGTGCCGGTGTCCTTCCCGCTCGAATGGCTTCGCACCACCACGGAGGGGCAAGTCCGACGCCCACCCTCGAGAACCGAGAGAGGATGCAGAGCCTCTTAGACCCGCGCCCGCTCCAGCACGAAGCGTTCGAGATGAACCATGGCCGGCGCCTCGGTCGGGACGAGATCGGTGAAGTCGCCCTCGTGCAGCGCACGGACATGCCGGCATTCCGAGCGAAAGCGCGCGCCGGGGCAGGAGCAGGCGAGACGCCAGGCGCCAGCAAGGCCGAAGGGCGCGAGCAGAACGTCATAGGGCGTGCCGCGCGAACCGCGCACGGTGAAGCGGAACGGCCCCTTGGTGGCCGCGCCGGCGGGGCGCACCTGCGCCTTCAAGGCCCGGTCGGCGATGCCGCCCGCAGCCCGCGCCCGCTGCGCGGTGACGGCGCGGCGTAGGCCGAGCCGGTCGGTCATCTCGTTCACGTCCCGCGCGCCGGAGGCCTGAACGCCCTCCAACGCGATGGTGGCGCAGGCATAGGCGTCGTCGCCGGCATGGTGGTGGCGAAAGCCCAGGCCGAAGCGCGCCGCCATGGTGGAGAGCTTGTGGTTGGGCGAATCCGGCCAGAGCCGACGCGACAGCGCCACCGTACAGAGTGCGGAAAAGCGCGGCAGCGGCAGATTGTAGAGCGACAGGCTTTCGCGCAGCACCTTCAGGTCGAAGCTCGCATTGTGGGCGACCACAAGCGCGCCGTCCAACCGATCCGCAAATCCGGCGAAGACTTGCGGGAAGCTCGGCGCATCCAGCACGTCATGCGGGCGAATGCCGTGGACGCGGATATTGCCGGGATCGAAACGAAGGTCGGCCGGGCGGATCAGGCTATAGGACCGCTGCGTCACCGCGCCGTCCTCGATAAAGGCGAGGCCGACGGCGCAGGCGCTGGCCGCCGCGCTGGTGGCGGTCTCGAAATCGATGGCGAGGATGGTCATGCCACTGATGGTTAAGGCGTCCGCCGCAGCTTCGCAAGAGCGGCGGCCGACCGCAGGAGGGCGCGGCGCCTCGGGGGCCTGCACCGATCATGCGGGCATGTCGCCTCCCCCGTCCCCGGCCCAGGCCGGTTCAGCCGATCATCGCCAGCCACTCGTCCTCGGAGACGACCTTGACCCCGTGCTTCTGCGCGTCCGCGAGCTTGGAGCCGGCGCCCGGCCCGGCCACCACGAGATCGGTCTTCTTCGACACGGAACCCGAAACCTTGGCGCCCAACGCCTCGGCCCGTTCCTTCGCCTCGCCGCGCGTCATTTTCTCCAGCGTGCCGGTGAAGACGACGATCTTATCCCTGACGGGCGAAGAGGCTGGCGGCGGCGCGGCGCGCTCGTTGGTGGTGGAGACGCCGGCTTCCAGCAGCGCCTCGACCGCCTCGCGATTATGCGCCTCGGCGAAGAAATGGATGAGCGACAGGGTTGCGACCGTGCCGATGTCGCCGTCGCGCGTCAGCCGCAGGAAGGCCTCGCCCGGCGCGCCGGCCTTGGCGCGGCGCAGCGCCTCCACCAGGCCTTCTCCTTCCTCGCCATAGCGCTCGCGCAGCGCCACGCGCTGGTTGGCCTTGAGGCCGAGCTCGCCGTCGCGCAGCGGCTTCCATTCGGTGTCGTTCAGCTTGGCCTCGTCCACCGTCATGAGCCGCTCGAAGGTCACGCCGCCGATCGTGTTCAGCGAGCTCAGCTCCGCCCAGTCTTCGCCCGGGCGCCCGCGCTCGGCGGCGTCCACGCCCTCGATCAGCGCGCGCACATCGTCGAAGTGACGCGCCAGCGCCTTGGCCGAGGCTTCCCCGATTTCAGGAATGCCGAGCGCGAAGATGAAGCGGTCGAGCGAGACGGTCTTTCTCGCCTCGATGGCGCCGAGAAGATTGTCGATCGCCTTGGTGGTCTCGTTGCGTTTGGCGGGCTTGGCCGGCTCGGCCTTGCCCTCGGCCTGCCGTCGCGCCTCGGACAAGGCGCGAC
>NZ_BBWL01000025.1:0-69999 GCF_001463785.1 Aureimonas sp. AU40 | reverse complement strand
GCGCGACGGCGCGCCTCGATCACATCGCGCAGCCGGTCGAACTCCATGCGGAAGAGGTCGGCCGGCTGGCGCGCGAGGCCGGCGTCGAACAGCTCCTCCACGAAAGTCTCCCCCAAGCCTTCGATGTCGAAGGCGTTGCGCGAGACGAAATGCTTCAGACCTTCCTTGGCCTGGGCGGGGCAGGTCATGGCCGCCGTGCAGCGGCGCACGGAGTCCAGGCGCCCGGTGCGCGGATTGATCTCGCGCTCCGCCTTGGAGCCGCAGATCGGGCAATGATCGGGATAGAGGAAGGGCTCGGCGCCGTCGGGTCGCTTTTCGATGACGACGTCCACGACCTGCGGGATCACGTCGCCCGCGCGCTGGATCACCACCGTGTCACCGATGCGGATGTCGCGCCCGCCCCGTATCGGTTGGCCGTCGGCATCCCGCCCGGCCACATAGTCCTCGTTGTGCAGCGTGACGTTCGACACGACGACGCCGCCGACCGTCACCGGCCGCAGCTTGGCGAGCGGCGCGAGCTTGCCCGTGCGCCCGACATTGATGACGATCTCCTCCACGACGGTGGTCGCCTGCTCGGCGGAGAACTTGTGCGCGATGGCCCAGCGCGGCGCGCGCGAGACGAAGCCGAGTTCGCGCTGCTGTTCGAGATCGTCCACCTTGTAGACGACGCCGTCGATGTCGTAGCCCAGGCTCGCTCGCTCCGCTTCGATGCGGCGATAGTGCTCGATCAAGCCGTCCACCGTCTCCAAGCGGCGCATCAGGGGCTCGGTGCGCCCGTTCTGCGGCACGGTATTGGTCTGAAAGCCCATCGCCTGTAGAGCGGCCACGACCTCGCTCTGCGTCTCGCCCGGCAGCTCGCTCGTCTGTCCCCAGGCATAGGCGAAGAAGCGCAGGGGCCGGGACTTGGTGACGTTGGCATCCTTCTGCCGCAGCGAGCCGGCGGCCGCGTTGCGCGGGTTGGCGAACTGGCGCGCCTTCCGGGCGCCCTCGCCTCCGCCCTCCGCCCCTTCGCCGGCTTCCGCCAGAAGCCTGGCGTTGAGGGCGGCAAAGTCGGCATGGGTCATGTAGACCTCGCCGCGCACCTCGAAGATTTCGGGCGAAAAGCCCGTCAGCTCGCCCGGAATGTCGTCCAGCGTCCTGGCATTGGCGGTCACGTCCTCGCCCACCTGACCGTCGCCGCGTGTCGCGGCTGAGACCAGCCGGCCCTTTTCGTAGCGCAGCGAAAGGGACAGGCCGTCGATCTTCGGCTCGGCCGTGATGGCGAGCTTGGCATCCTCCGACAGGCCGAGGAAGCGGCGCACGCGGCGGGCGAAGTCGGCGACGTCCTCATCCGCGAAGGCGTTGTCGAGCGAGAGCATGGGCACGGCGTGCCGGATCTTGGCGAACTTAGCGGACGGTGCCGAGCCGACCTTGCGGGAAGGCGTGTCCGCCCGCACCAGATCGGGAAAGCGCGCTTCGATCGCCTCGTTGCGCCGACGCAGCGCGTCGAACTCGGCGTCGGTGACGGTCGGCGCGTCGTCCTCATGATAGCGCCGATTGTGCTCGGCGATTTCGAGCGAGAGCCGTTCCAGCTCCACCGCCGCCTCGGCCGGAGTCATCGTGTCGAGATCGGAAAGGTCGGACATGGCGGGCATCGGCTCAGATGAGGGAAATCGGTGAAAGCGATACACCGATTCTGGGGCAGGCTGACAAGATGTCAGCCGGCGACGCCGATCAGCCGCGCCGCCGCGGCCCGCGCCTCGTCGGTCACGATATCGCCGGCCAGCATGCGGGCGATTTCCTCGCGCCGGGCGGGAACGTCGATCGTGGCGACGCGGGTCGACAGGCGCTCGTCGCCGGGCGTCATCTCGGCCTTGGAAATCAGGAGATGCGTGGTGGCGCGCGCGGCCACCTGCGGCGCGTGGGTGACGGAGAGAACCTGCACCCGGTCCGCCAGCCGCGCCAGGCGGCGGCCGATCGCGTCCGCCACCGCGCCGCCGACGCCCGTGTCGATCTCGTCGAAGACGAGGGTCGGCGCCGAGCCCTTGTCGGCCAGCGCGACCTTCAGCGCCAGGAGGAAACGCGACAGTTCGCCGCCCGAGGCGACCTTCATCATCGGCCCGGCTCGCGTGCCGGGATTGGTGCGAACCCAGAACTCCGCCGTATCGATGCCGCTCGCCGCGCGCGCTTGCGGATCGCTCGTCAGTTCCACGATGAAGGCGGCGCGCTCCAGCTTCATGTCGGGAAGCTCCGACATGACGGCCGCTTCCAGATGCACGGCCGTGTCGCGGCGCTTGACCGAGAGATCGGCGGCGAGCTTGTCGAAGGCTTCGCGCCGTTCGGCGACATCGGCCTCGAGCTTCACGAGCCGTTCCTCGCCGGCATCCAGCTCGGCGAGATCGGCCACCATCTTGGCGGTGAGATCGGCCAGTTCGTCCACCGGCACGTTGTATTTGCGGCCTGCCGCGCGCAGCGCGAAGAGGCGCTCCTCGCATTGCTCCAGCGCGCGCGGATCAAACTCCAGCGTGCGCAGAGCGCCCTGCAGGCACATCTGCGCGTCGGACAGCGCGTCCAGCGCCGTTTCTACCCGCGCCAGCGCCTCGTCCAGAAGGCCGGGCAACTCGTCCTTCTTGCGGTCGAGCCGGCGCAGCAGGCTGGCAAGGCCGGGAATGGGCGACTGCGGGCCGGCCAGTTCCTCGTGCGCGTCGTTGACGTCGGTCGCGATCTTTTCCGAGCGCATCATGACCTGACGCTTCTCGGCCAGTTCCTCTTCCTCGCCCGCCAGCGGCGAGAGCGTCGTCAATTCCTCCACCGAAGCGCGGAGATAATCGGCCTCGCGCGCCGCGGCCTCCACCCGCGCCCGGTGGCGCGACAGTTCCGTCTCGGCCTTGCGCCAGGCGCCGAAGGCCTCGGCCACGGTGCCGGCCTCCATGGCGAGGCCGCCATATTCGTCCAGCAGCTGGCGATGGGCTTCGGGATCGACCAGTGCGCGGTCGTCGTGCTGGCCGTGGATCTCCACCAGCGTCGTGCCGATCTCGCGCATCAGACCGACGCTGGAGGGGCGGTCGTTGATGAAGACGCGGGTGCGCCCGTCGGCGCTCTGCACGCGACGCAGGATCACGTCGCCGTCGTCGTCGAAGCCGTTGTCGAGAAGGAGGCGCCGGGCGGGATGGGCGGCCGGCAGGTCGAACACCGCCGAAACCTCGCCCTGCTTGGAGCCGTGGCGCACCAGCCCGCCATCGCCGCGCCCGCCGAGCGCGAGCGACAGGGCGTCCAGCAGGATGGACTTACCCGCGCCCGTCTCGCCCGTGAGGACGGACAGCCCGTGGTTCAGCCCGAGATCGAGCCGGTCGATAAGGACGATGTCGCGGATCGAAAGGTGAACAAGCATGCGCGCGAAGGGCTAGTCCGTGTTGGGCCGCAAAGCAACAGGCAAGCGCAGAGATAGGATGGAAGGTCGAGGGGCGGAAGGGGGCGAGCCGTCCCTCCCCGCACGAAAAAGGCCGGCTCCCGAGGGAGCCGGCCTTTTTGATGTCCTGTCAACGATCAAACGCGCGGGGCGCGAAGCTGGGTGGCCGAGGCGGACGCCGCAGCGGTCGTCTGCGGCACGGGATCGCGCCCGGCGCCGGTGATGAGGCGCGTGGCGTTGCCGAACCAGGAATTGCCCGTGCCCGCGCGCGGCTGCAGGCCGTTGGTCTGCAGAAGGGCGTAGGAGTCCTTGTACCACTGCGACTCGGGGAAGTTCTGGCCGAGAACCGAGGCCGAGGCCTGCGCTTCCTGCGTCAGGCCCATGGCGTAATAGGCTTCCGTCAGGCGGGCGAGCGCTTCCTCGACGTGGCGGGTCTGCGGGAACGTGTCGACGACGTTCTTGAAGCGGTTGATCGCCGCGATGTATTCGCGCCGCTCCAGATAGTAGCGGCCGACCTGCATCTCCTTGCCGGCGAGCTGGTCGCGGCCGATGCGGACCTTGGCCTTGGCGTCCTCGACATATTCGGAGGTGGGATAGCGATCGACCACTTCCTGCATCGCGGCCACGGCGCGCGCGGTGTCGGTCTGGTCGCGCGTCACGTCCGGGATCTGCCGGAAATAGGACAGGCCGATAATATACTGGGCGTAGGCCGCCTCGCTCGACCCCGGATAGGTCGCGAGATAGCGCTTGGCCGAGGACACGGCCTCGTCATAGTCGCCCTTGCGGTAGCTGGCGAAGGCGCGCATCACCAGCGCCTTGCGGGCGTATTCGGAATAGGGATGCTGCTTGTCGACGGCCTCGAACTTCTTGGCCGCTTCGCCCAGACGCCCGCTTTCCAGATTGGCGAGGCCCTGGTTGTAGAGCACGTCGGCCGGTTCGGTCTGCGATGCGAGGGCGAGCGCGTCGACATCGTTGTCCTTCGACGACATGCAGCCCGAGAGCAGCAGCGTCGACGCGGCCAGAGCCAGCGCCATCGGGGCCGCGCGGTCGCGGCCGAACAGCGGCTTCTTGATACCCATCGAACTCAAGTCCCCCTGGCTTTCCCGAACGCCAAGCTCACGGCGTTCCGCCATGCCCCTCCTAGCGCGAGGGAGCCGGCGCATACAACGGTTCAAGGCGGGTTAACACGCCTTTTTTGTGGCGCGCGCCGCGCCGGCTGGCGCGAGGCTGGGCCCAAACGCGAAAGGCGGCAGGGATGCGCCTCGACGCCGCCCCACCGCCCGTTCCGTCAGTCCATACGATCGATCTTAGAGTCCGTTTGGAAACTCGGTCGGGTCGGTCTGACGGTGCTTTTTCGCCGTCACTTCGTTGCCAATCCTCGCCGATGCGCCCTCGCATCGACTGCGGTTGGCGCCTCGCGGCACCCAAAAATCCCTCGCCAGCCCTCCGCCGCCGAATGTCCAAACAGACTCTTAGAGAATCTGCGGGCCGAAGGTCGGCGCGGCGGCCGCCACCAGAGGCGACTGGCGCAGCGGCGCGAAGCGCTGGGTGCCGTCCACGATCTCGTAGGCCAAGCGATCCGACATCAGAGCTTCCAGCGCCATGGCGTTGAGGCGATGGCCACCGCGGAACGAGCGGTAGCAACCGAGGATGCGATACCCGGCCAGCGCCTGATCGCCCACGGCGTCCAGCGTCTTGTGACGAACGAACTCGTCGACATAGCGCAGGCCGCCCGGATTGATGACCTTGTCGTCATCGCCGATCACGACCGAGTTTTCCAGCGAGGAGCCGAGCGCGTGGCCCGAAGCCCAGAGCCGTTCGACATCCTTCATGAAGCCGAAGGTGCGGGCGTTGGCGAGTTCCTCGCGGAAGAGGCTGGGCGACAGGTCGCCCGAGAAGCTCTGGCGGCCGATCGCGGCGGTGGCGAACTCGATGTCGATCTCGAAGCGGGTGCCATCATAGGGGCGGTACTCGGCGAAGCCGCCGTTGCGCTCGATGCGCACCGCCTTCAGGACACGGATGAAGCGGCGTGAAGCGCGCTGGGCGACAAGCCCGGCCTGCTCGATGGCGCGAACGAAGGCCCCTGCCCCACCGTCCATGATCGGCGTCTCGCGGCCGTCGATCTGCACCACGACATTGTCGACCTCCATGGCGTAGAGCGCGGCCATGAGATGCTCAATCGTCGCCACATGGGCGCCCTTGAGGTCGCCGACGATGGTGGAGAGATCGGTCGACGAGACGTTGGCGGAGACGGCAGGGATTTCGTGGATCAGGCCCGAGGGCTCGAAGACATGGAACACGATGCCCGTGTCGGGCTCGGCGGGATGCAGCGACAGTTCGACCGTCGCGCCGCTATGGACGCCCACGCCCTCGAACCCGATCCGCGCTCCAATCGTGTGCTGCTTCGTGACCACGTGACTCTATCCTACTCATTGCCGGAACCGTCTGACGCCGCTTCGCAAGCGCGAAGGGCGAATGGGCTCGGCTACTCCAACTCGACTGGGCTCCGTGGAGCCGAGGTGTCGCGCTTGGCGATCGAACTTGGAGAGGAAACTAGGTCTCGGGTCGATTGTGGCCAAATCACGCTTTCTTACCCCGTGTTACCGGGATGTTCGTTAACCCCGCTTGGTGGCTCGGATTCCTCGCGGTGCAAACGAAAGAGCCCGCCCCTTGCGGGGCGGGCTCGTTAAGTGTTTCGTGACAGCTTCGTGAAGATCAGTTCGACTGACGACGCAGGAAAGCCGGGATTTCGAGCTGGTCCTCGTCGCCGATCGGGCGCGCGGCGACCGGCGGGCGAGCGGCGGAATCGGCGGCCGAACGGCGCGGCGCGTAGGGGCTCGCCTCGGTCGGACGACGCTCGGCCTGCGGGCGCGGTTGGCGATTCTGATCGCTCAGGACCACCTCGTCCTCCTCGCGGCGCGACAGGCCGGTGGTGAGGCGACGCAGCAAGCCCATCGGACCGCGATCCTCGGCCGCCGGCTCCATGGAGCCGCTGCGACGCTCGATCTCGGCCTGCACCACGGGCGGGAAGTCTTCCACGCGCGGCATGCGGGTCTGGGCGGCCTGGGTGATCGGCGCGCGGGGCGCCGCCGGGCGGGGCTGGACCTGGGCGATCTCGGCCTGAAGAGCGGCGGTGAAGTCGTCCTCCATGTCGGCCGCCTGGGCGACCGGGGCCGGACGCGGCTGCTGGGGCTGCGGCGCGGCGACGACGGCGGCCGGCTGGAGAGCCGGAGCGGTCTGCACCGGGGCCGGCTGCGGCGCGGGCGCTGCTGCCGGCACGGCGGCGCGGGCAGCGGCGGCCCGCGTTTCGGCGGCGCGCTCGTAGACTTCCATCGCGGCCTTGTCGATGCCGGTGGCGACCACCGACACGCGGATCACGCCTTCCAGGCTCTCGTCGAAGGTCGCGCCGAGGATGATGTTGGCGTCCTGATCCACTTCCTCGCGGATGCGGGTCGCCGCCTCGTCCACCTCGAACAGCGTGAGGTCACGCCCGCCGGTGATGGAGATGAGGAGGCCCTTGGCGCCCTTCATCGAGGTTTCGTCCAGCAGCGGGTTGGCGATCGCGGCCTCGGCGGCGGCCATGGCGCGGCCCTCGCCGGACGCCTCGCCCGTGCCCATCATGGCCTTGCCCATCTCCCGCATCACGGAGCGAACGTCCGCGAAGTCGAGGTTGATGAGGCCTTCCTTGACCATCAGGTCGGTGATGCAGGCGACGCCGGAATAAAGAACCTGATCGGCCATGCCGAAAGCGTCGGCGAAGGTCGTCTTGTCGTTGGCGATGCGGAAGAGGTTCTGATTCGGAATAACGATCAGCGTGTCGACATTCTTCTGCAGCTCTTCGATGCCCTGCTCGGCGATGCGCAGACGGCGCTGGCCCTCGAAGTGGAACGGCTTGGTGACGACGCCGACCGTGAGGATGCCTTTTTCGCGCGCCGCGCGGGCGACGACGGGGGCCGCGCCCGTGCCGGTGCCGCCGCCCATGCCGGCGGTGACGAAGCACATGTGCGAGCCGAGAAGATGATCGCAGATCTCGTCCAGCGATTCTTCGGCGGCCGCGCGGCCGACCTCGGGCTGCGAACCGGCGCCGAGCCCTTCCGTCACGGCGACGCCCATCTGAATGATGCGCTCGGCGCGCGAGGAGCGCAGCGCCTGGGCGTCGGTGTTGGCGATCACGAACTCGACGCCTTCGAGACCGGCGTTGATCATGTTGTTGACGGCGTTGCAGCCGCCGCCGCCGACGCCGAAGACGGTGATCCGGGGCTTGAGTTCGGTGATGTCGGGCTTCTGCAGGGTGATGCTCATCTCATTGCCTTTCGGAGGGGCCGGGCCGCCGCGCCAGCCTGAAGGGTTTGAACCGGTCCGGCGCGCCGTCAGCGCCGGATGTGGATAGGTCGTTGGTCAGTGTCCCACGCGAACCTTGTCAGAAGCTCTGCCGAAGCCAGGAGCCGAGGCGTCCGACCCGCGTGCGCTGGTCGAAGGCGAAGTCCAGGACCGAATGTTCGGGCACATGCTCGAGCATCGACACCTGCGGGTAGATCAGAAGCCCCACCGACGTGGCGAAAGCGGGGCTCTTGTTGGCCGCCGCAAGGCCCGCCACGCCGACCGGGCGGCCGAGGCGGACATTGCGGTTGAGGATGGAGCGGGCCGCGTCGCCAAGGCCGGCGAGCTGGCTGGCGCCGCCCGTCAGCACCACGCGCTTGCCGATGACATGCCCGAGATTGGACTGGTGCAGCCGGTCGCGGATCAGTTCGAGCGTTTCCTCCACCCGGGGGCGGATGATGCGCGCGATCAGCGAGCGCGAGACCTGGATCGTCGCCTCGTTGTTCTCGTCGCCCAGCGGCTCGACCGAAACGGTGTCGCCGTCGGCCATCATGCTGGGCAGGGCGTTGCCGTGCATGACCTTCAGCCGTTCCGCCTGTTCGGGGCGGATCGAGAGGCCGCGCGCCAGGTCCATCGTGATGTGATGGCCGCCGAGCGCCACCGCGTCGGCATAGGCGAAATGGCCGTTCTGGAAGATCGAAATCGAGGTCGAGCCCGCGCCCATGTCGATGCAGGCCGAGCCCATCACGGCCTCGTCGTCCACCAGGGTGGACAGGCCGCTGGCGTAGGGCGTGGCGACGAAGGCCTCGACCACGAGATGCGCCCGGTTGATCGCCGCTTCCAGATTGCGCAGCGGCGTTTCCTCGGCCGAGAGGATGTGCAGCTCGGCGCCGAGCTCCGCGCCGGTCATGCCGACGGGATTTTCCAGGCCCGCCTCGTTGTCCAGCATCAGGTCGAACGGCACGCGGTGGAGCGCGACGCGCCCTTCGCGAAGCGGCGTGCGGGCCGCCTGGTTGAGAACGCGCTTGAGGTCCAGCTCGGAGACCTCGGTGCCTTCGACCTGGGCACGGGCCGAGCCGCGAAGGCTCTTGAGGCGCCCGGCGCAGACGGAGACGATCAGCGACTCGATGGTGAGCCCGGCCATGCGCTCGGCCGCGTCGACGCAGTAGCGGATCGACTTCTCGGCCGCGTCGAGATCGACCACGACGCCCGACTTCACGCCGCGCGAGCGCTGGTGGCCGATGCCGATCACTTCCACCACATGGGTTCGGCCGGGCAGCACCTCGCTTTCGGGGCGCGGCTTCAGCTTGGCGATGAGGCAAGTCACCTTGGACGAGCCGACATCGAGCACCGAAATGGTGCGCGGGCGCCGGTCCGAGGGCTTCTTCATGCGCGGAAGTTGGTCCGTGGGTTTGGAGAACAGCGTCATACCGGCTTCTCCTTGCGGGCCTGCTTCACGATTTTGTCCCGTTCCTTCAGCGCCTTGAGGCGTCGCTCCTGCGCCGCCGGCGTCAGCTTGATGACGACGCGATCCTCGAGCCGCATGTCTACGGCCTCGATGTCGCGCGAGAGAAGTCCGACGTCGCGGTCGAGCCGCATCACGGCGGCGGCGGCCTCGATCGGGTCCAGCTCGGGCAGGCGCACCACGACGCCATTGTCGAGCCTGAGGTCCCAGCGCCGGTCGCCGACGCGGACATAGGCCTTGATGCGCTGGTCCAGCTCCGGCACGAGCGCCATCTTGTCGAGGATGTCGGTCGCCTCGCGCGCCGCGCCCGGACCCACCACGAAGGGCAGGTCGGTGAAGCGCGTCGTGGCGTAGGGCACGATCTCCTTGCCGTCGCGATCGACGATCCAGAGATCCTTGTCGCGCTGCCAGAGCGCGAAGGGCTTCTTCTCCACCAGCGCGATGCGCACGCGGTTGGGATATTCCTTCTCGATCCGCGCGCTCTCGATCCAGGGCATGGCCTCGATCGCCTTGCGCGCGGTGTCGACGTCGAGCGCCGGCAGGGTCGTGGCTCCGGTCGCCCAAAGCTCCTGCAGGATGTCGATCTCGCTCGTCTCGCTGTAGCCGGTGACGTCGACCTGCTCGATCGACAGGCCGAGCGGCTCGGCGATGGCGTCCACGACCTTCACCGTGTGGCTGCCCAGCACCATACCGTAGAGCGCGGTGGAGCCGAGAAGGCCGATCGTCATGGTGCGAAAGCGCGGCAGCGACATCTCGCGCAGATTCTTGATCCACACGATGATCTTGCGGCCCAAGCGCTGGGCGCGCAGCGCCAGCGGGTGCATCCGCTCGAAATCGGTCAGCGACAGGCGGCGGTTCAGCGCTTGCATGAGGCGTCCCTCACCATCCAGCTCAGGAGATCACCGAAGGAATGGCCGGCCGCGCGGGCGATGTCGGGCACGAGCGAGGTCGCGGTCATGCCCGGCTGGGTGTTGATCTCCAGCCAGATCAGCTCGCCTCCCTCGCCGAAGCGGTCGTCGTAGCGAAAGTCCGAGCGCGACACGCCGCGGCAGCCGATGGCGCGGTGGGCGGCCAGCGCCGCTTCCTGCACACGCTTGGTCACTGCCGGGGAAATCGCTGCGGGAATGACGTGCTTGGAGCCGCCCGGCAGATATTTGGACTCGTAGTCGTAAAAGGCGTGGCCCTCTGTCGTGATCTCGCAGACCGGCAGCGCCACGTCGCCCATGACGGCGCAGGTCAGCTCGCGGCCGGCCACGAAACGCTCGATCATCACCTCTTCGCCGAAGGCCCAGTCCGTGCCGTGAAGCTGCTGCGGCGGATGGGCCTGATCCTCGCGCACGATCAGGACGCCGAAGGAGGAGCCCTCCGCGATCGGCTTCACGACGTAGGGCGCGGGGATGACATGGCTCGCTGCCGCCTTGCGGCGGTCCACCACCAGGGTTTCGAGCACGGGAACGCCGGCCGCGCGGGCGACGGTCTTGGCCTTCACCTTGTTCATGGCGAGCGCCGAGGCGAGCACGCCCGAATGCGTGTAGGGAATTTCCAGGAATTCAAGCACACCCTGGATCGTGCCGTCCTCGCCGAACGGCCCGTGCAGCGCGTTGAAGGCGACGTCGGGCTTCAGCTCGGCCAGAACCTGCGCGATGTCGTGGCCGACATCGATGCGGCTGACGCGGAAGCCCTCGGCCTCCAACGTGTCGGCGCACTCCCGGCCGGAATTGAGGCTCACCGGCCTTTCCGACGAGAAGCCACCCAACAGCACCGCCACATGCAAGGTCATCGACCCACGATCCCATCAACGATATTTCAGGGATCATTCATGAGGCCGGTTTGGTTAAACGAAGGTTAATCAAACCGGCACGATGAAACAAAATCGTAAGGCCGTTCCGGAACCGCGCGTTAACCTTTCGCCCCTGTGGCCGCCGCGCCATGCGCCCGCAAGACAGAAGCGCCCACTGGCAGACCCATCTTCCAACGAAAAAGGGCGCCGTCGCGGCGCCCTTGGCTGAAGCATCGTCCCTCGTTCAGGGTTGGAAGGGCTCGACCTCCCGGCCCGGCTCGAACCGTCCGAGCCGCTTGATCTCCCATTCGAGGAGAATTTCGCTCGTTTCGAAGACGCGCCGACGCACGGTCTCGCCCAGAAGCTCGAGATCGTGCCCCCTCGCCTCGCCCGCGTTGATCATGAAATTGCAGTGGAGCGCCGACATCTCGGCGCCGCCGATCGCCAGCCCCCGGCAGCCGGCAAGGTCGATCTCCTTCCAGGCCGAGGTGCCCGGAGGGTTCTTGAAGGTCGAGCCGCCGGTCTTCTCGCGAACCGGCTGCACGGTCTCGCGGTGATGCTGCACCTCGTCCATCGCCGTGCGGATCGCATCCCGCTCTGCGGCCGGACCTTCGAACAGGGCGGAAACGAAGATCAGGTCCTCGGCCGCGTCGGCATGGCGGTAGCTGTAGCCCATGTCGGCACGCGTCAGGACATGGCGGTTTCCCGCGCGGTCATAGGCCACGGCCTCGACCAGCCGGTCCGCCGTCTCGACGCCGTTGGCGCCGCCATTCATGCGGATCGCGCCGCCGACAGAGCCGGGAATGCCGTGGAAGAAGTGAAAGCCGCCGATGCCGGCCTCGAGCGCCACGGCCGCCAAGCGCTTGTCGCTCGCCGCCGCACCGGCGCGGATGCGCCCTTCGCCGGCCGGCTCGACCTCGCCGAAACCCTTGGCGGGCAGGCGCAGCGTCACCCCGCCGATCCCGCCGTCGCGCACCAGAAGGTTGGAGCCAATGCCGACCGTGGTGAGCGGCACCTCGGGGGGAAGCGCTTTCAGAAAGGCTTCGAGATCGGCCTCGTCCGCCGGCTGGTAGAGAAAATCGGCCGGGCCGCCGGTGCGGAACCACGTGATCTTCGACAGGTCCGCGCGCTCGCTCAGCTTCCCGCGCAAGCCCAGCGCGGGGTCCGACAGATGGGCGTGGAGATCGCTCACGCGCGCGCGCCCAGGGCGTCCAGTTCCTTGGGCAGGGCATAGGCCCATTGGGTGATGGAGCCGGCGCCGAGGCACACGACCATATCGCCCGGCCCGGCGACGCGGTGGACGAGCGGCGCAAGGTCCGCCGGTCCGTCGATCAGCTGCGCGTCGCGATGGCCGCCGAGGCGCAGGCGCTCGGCCAGCATCTCGGAATTGACGAACTCGATCGGCTCCTCGCCCGCCGCGTAGACCGGTGCCAGGATCACCGTGTCGGCGTCGTTGAAGCAGGCCGCGAAATCCGCGAACAGGCTTTGGAGGCGGGTGTAGCGATGGGGCTGCACCACGGCGATGACGCGGCCGGACGAAGCCGAGCGCGCCGCCGAAAGCACGGCGCGGATCTCGACGGGATGGTGCCCGTAATCGTCGTAGACGTCGATGCCGTTGGACTGGCCGGTGTGGGTGAAGCGCCGCTTCACGCCGCCGAAGGCGCCGAGCCCCTTGCGGATCGCCTCGTCGGTGATGCCGATGCGATGGGCGACGGCGAGCGCGGCGGTGGCGTTGGAGACATTGTGCCGGCCCGGCATGGGCAGGGCGAGATCGGTCAGCTCCTGCGTCGTGCCGGTGATGCGGTCGCGGATCGTCACGTCGAAGATCGAGCGTGCCCCTTCCATGCGCAGGTTCTGGAAACGCACGTCGGCCTGCAGGTTCTCGCCATAGGTGATGATGCGCCGGTCCTCGATCTCGGCCACCAGCGTCTGCACCTCCGGGTGGTCGAGGCACATGACGGCAAAGCCGTAGAAGGGCACGTTCTCGACGAAAGCGCGGAAGGCCGAGCGCACCTTGTCGAACGTGCCGTAATGGTCGAGGTGTTCGGGGTCGATATTGGTGACGACGGCGACATCGGCCGGCAGCTTCAGGAAGGTGCCGTCGGACTCGTCGGCCTCCACCACCATCCAGTCGCCCTCGCCCATGCGGGCATTGGTGCCGTAGGCGTTGATGATGCCGCCGTTGACGACGGTCGGGTCCATGCCGCCGGCGTCGAGGAGCGTGGCGACCATGGATGTCGTCGTGGTCTTGCCATGCGTGCCGCCGATGGCGATGGCCTGACGAAAGCGCATGAGCTCGGCCAGCATCTCGGCACGGCGAACGATCGGCAGCAGCCGGGCTCTGGCGGCAGAAAGCTCCGGGTTCGAGCGCTTGATGGCGGTGGAAACCACCACGACCTCGGCAAGGCCCAGATTCTCGGCGGCATGGCCGATATGGACCGTCACACCCTTTTCGCGCAAACGCTGCACATTGGCGTTCTCGGCCGCGTCGGAGCCCTGCACGGTGTAGCCGAGATTGACCAGAACCTCGGCGATGCCGCTCATGCCGATGCCGCCGATCCCGATGAAATGCACAGGGCCGATATTGGGCGGCATCTTCATGAGACGCTCCTTTTCTTGGTTTCTCTGAATCATCGGGACCCGCCGGCCTCCGCGAGGCCGACCAGGAGATTGGCCAGCTGGCGCGCGGCGTCGGGAATGCCGACCGAGCGCGCGACCGTCGCCATGGCCTCGGCGAAGGCGGGGTCTTCCGCGACCTCGCGAATGTGTCCGGCCAGACGCTCGGGGCTGAGCTCGGACTGCTTGGCGAGCACGGCACCGCCCCCCTCGGTCAGCCGCGCGGCATTGGCCGCCTGATCATGATCGAGCGCATAGGGGTAAGGGACTAGCACGGACGGGCGGCCGATCACGCAGATCTCCGAAACGGTGGAGGCGCCGGAGCGGCTGATCACCAGATGGGCGCGGCCGATGCGCTCGGCCATGTCACCGAAGAAGGGCGAGACCTCAGCCGGAATGCTCATGCGCTCGTAGAAGGCGCGCACTTCGGCCTCGTCCTCGCGCCGCGCCTGCTGGGTGACGCGCAGGCGCGCCTGGAACGGCGCGGGCAGGCGCTCGATCGCCTCGGGCACGGCCTTGGAGAAGAACTGCGCGCCCTGGCTGCCGCCGAACACCACGAGATGGAAGGGCTCGTCGCCTCGGCTCGGCTCATAGGGGCGCTCGGCCGCCTTCAACACGGCGGGGCGCACCGGATTGCCGGTGACCTTCATCTTGGCCGCGACCGCCGGATCGGCATGGGTCTGCGGAATGCCGGCGGCGATCGCCCGCACGCGGCCGGCCAGAAAGCGGTTGGCCCGGCCCATCACGGCGTTCTGCTCGTGGATCAGGGTCGGGCGGCCCGCATTCACGGCGGCGAGCATCGGCGGCACGGTGGGATAGCCGCCGAAACCGACCACGGCGGCGGGCTTCAACGCGCGCATCAGCGCCCCCGCCTGCCGGTAGCCGTTCAGGAGCTTGAAGCCGGAGCGCAGCATCGCGATCGGGTTCTTCGAGCCGAAGGTCGCCGAGGGGATGACATGCGTGGCGTCGGCCGGGAAGCTGCCGGCATAACGCCCGGCGCGCTCGTCGGTCGCCAGATGAACGCTGAGGCCCCGCGCGCGCAGCTCGTGCGCCAGGGCCTCGGCCGGGAAGAGATGCCCGCCCGTGCCGCCGGCGCAGAGAAGGATTGGTCCTGCCACACCCTTCACCGGGGGCTCGCCGCAGTCTGGAAAAACAGCGTGCGGTCCACCAGCCGGTCGGTCTGCGAGACGTTCTCGGCACGCTTGCGCGTCAGCGCCAGGACGAAGCCGGCGGTGATCGCCACCGCCATCATGGACGAGCCGCCATAGGAGATGAATGGCAGCGTCATGCCCTTGGCCGGCATGAGGTGCAGGTTCACCGCCATGTTGATGATCGACTGGAGGCCGAACAGCATGACGAGGCCGGTGATGGCGAGGCGGCAGAACGTGTCGCGCTGGCGGAAGGCGACCGACAGGCCGCGCAGCACGATGAAGGCGAAGACCGCCGTCAGCGCCATGCAGGAGATGATGCCGAACTCCTCCGCAATCACGGAATAGGCGAAGTCGGTGTGGCTGTCGGGCAGGATGCGCTTCACCGTGCCCTCGCCCGGACCTTGGCCGAACCAGCCGCCGCGCATGATGGCCTCGCGCGCCGTGTCGGTCTGGAACGTATCGCCCTCGCCCGTCATGAAGCGGTCGATGCGCGAGGCGACGTGCGGGAAGACGAAATAGGCCGAGCAGAAGCCCACGAGGCCGATGCTGCCGAGCATGACGATCCACATCCAGGGTAGGCCGGCCATGAAAAACAGGCCACCCCAGACCGAGGTCGACAGGATCGTCTGGCCGAGATCGGGCTGCGCCACGAGCAGCGCGCAGACCACCATCAGGATCAGGATGGAGAAGAGATTGCCCGGGATATCCTTGCGGCGGGAATGCTCGGCGAAGAGCCAGGCGCAAACCACCACGAAGGCCGGCTTCATGAACTCGGAGGGCTGGATGCTGAGCGGGCCGATGTCGACCCAGCGCCGCGCGCCCTTGACCTCGGTTCCGAAGAACAGCGCCAGAACCATGAGGCCCAGGGCGCCGCAAAGCATGACGATCGAGGCGCGGCGAATGCCGCGCGGGCTGAGCAGCGAGGTGGCCAGCATCACGGCGATGCTGGGAAACAGGAACAGGGCGTGGCGTTTCACGAAGTGGAAGGGCTCGAGGCCGATGCGCTCGGCCACCGGCGGACTGGCCGCGAAGGACAGGACCATGCCGCCGATCATCAGGATCAGGAAGGCGGCCAGGAACCAGCGGTCGATCGACCGCCACCAGTCCGTGATGAGACCCTTCTTGGCGCGACTGACCATGTTCTAACCCCTGCGGAAGACATCGACCCCCGGCAAGGCTTCCACCAGATGGCGGAAGCTTTCGCCCCGGATCTCGAAATTGCGGAACTGGTCGAAGCTGGCACAGGCCGGCGACAGGAGAACGACCTCCTCCTCGCCGGATCGGGCGGCGTCGCGCGCCGCGTTTTCGACCGCGACGTCCAGCGTACCCGAAATTTCGTAAGGAATTCGTTCACCAAGAGTCGCGGCGAAGGCGGGCGCCGCCTCGCCGATCAGATAGGCCTTGGCGACACGCGGGAACAAGGGCTCCAGCGAGGCGATGCCGCCCTCCTTGGGCAGGCCACCGGCGATCCAGTGTATGCGCTCGAAACTCGCCAGCGCGGGCGCGGCGGCGTCGGCATTGGTGGCCTTGGAATCGTTGACGAAAAGCACTTGGCTGGCGCGCCCGACCTGCTCCATGCGATGAACGAGGCCGGGAAAGCTTTCGAGCCCCGCCTGGATTTCGTCCTGCGTCAGCCCCAGCGCGGTCAGCGCCGCGACGGCGGCGGCCGCGTTCTGCCCGTTGTGCCGGCCGCGCAGCGAGCCGATGCCGGCGAGGCGATACTGCGCCTCTTCGACGCCGTCGCGCGCCAGCACCAACGTGCCGTCGCGGTAGAAGAGTCCGTCCTGAAGCGGCTTCTCCTTGGAGATGCGCACCACGACATTGCCTTCGCTCTCGTGCCAGTCGGCAATGCCGGCGCCGTAATCGTCGTCCACGCCGATCACCGCCGTGCCTGCGTCCTTCAGGAGCCGGGCCTTGATCGCGGCATAGTTCTCCATGGTCCCATGCCGGTCGAGATGATCGGGCGTGAGGTTCAGGAGAATGCCGACGGTCGGCGCCAGCGAGGGCGCCAGATCGATCTGGTAGGAGGAGCATTCCACGACATAGTGCCGCTCGGGCGCGGGCGGCTCCAGCGTCAGCACGGCGACGCCGATATTGCCGCCGAGCTGCGTGTTGCGGCCGGCATGCCGGAGGCAATGGGCGATCAGTGCCGTGGTGGTGGACTTGCCGTTGGTGCCGGTGATGGCGATGAACGGCGCGCGGGGGCAGGTCGCCGCCCGCTCGCGCACGAAGATCTCGATATCGCCGATGATCGGTACGCCCGCCTCGCGGGCCAGCTCCGCCGCCCAATGGGGCTTGGGATGGGTCAGCGGCACACCGGGCGACAGCACCAGGGCCTCCAGCCGCGACCAGTCGAGACCATGGAGATCGCCGCTCGGCAGGCCTTCGGACGCGGCGGCCTCGACGCTTTTGGGATTGTCGTCGAAAACGGTGAGATCGGCGCCGCCCGCCAGCAGCGAGCGGGCGGTGGCGAGGCCGGAGCCGCCGAGGCCGAACAGAGCGACCCGCTTGCCGCTGAAACTCGTCGCGGGGATCATCGGCCCCTCCTCAACGCAGCTTCAGCGTGGACAGGCCGACGAAAGCGAGCATCAGGGCGATGATCCAAAAGCGGACGACGACCTGGCTCTCGGTCCAGCCGAGCTTCTCGAAATGGTGGTGGATCGGCGCCATCAGGAAGACGCGCTTGCCGGTGAGTTTGAACGAGGCGACCTGGATGATGACCGACAGCGCCTCCATGACGAAGAGGCCGCCGATCACGGCGAGCACCAGCTCGTGCTTGGTGGCAACCGCGACCGTGCCGACGAGGCCGCCCAGCGCCAACGAGCCCGTGTCGCCCATGAAGATGGCGGCGGGCGGCGCGTTGAACCAGAGAAAGCCGAGCCCCGCGCCGATCACCGCGCCGCAAACCACGGCGAGCTCACCCGTGCCGACGACATAGTGAATCTGCAGGTAGTTGGCGAAATTGGTGTTGCCGGCGAGGTAGGCGATCAGTGCGAAGGCCGCCGCCGCGATCATGATCGGCATGATGGCGAGCCCGTCGAGTCCGTCTGTCAGGTTCACGGCATTGGCCGCGCCCACCACGACCACAGCCGCGAAGGCGGCGTAGAACCAGCCGAGATCGATCAGGAGCGACTTGATGAAGGGCACCGACAGGGAGGTGGCGAAACTGCCGGACTGCGCGAGGATGATGAGGACGCCGGCGGCCAGCGCAATGGCGAATTCGATCGCGAGGCGCGCTTTGCCGGAAAAGCCCTTGTGGCTCTGCTTGGTGACCTTGAGATAATCGTCGTAGAAGCCGATCGCGCCGAAGCCGAGCGTGACGAGCAGCACCGTCCAGACATAAAGATTGGTGAGGTCGGCCCAGAGCAGCGTCGCGGCGAGGAAGCCCGACAGGATCATCAGCCCGCCCATGGTGGGCGTGCCGGCCTTCTTGAAATGGGTCTGCGGCCCATCGGCGCGGATCGGCTGGCCCCGCCCTTGCCGGATGCGCAGGTTGGCGATGATCGCCGGGCCGAACAGGAACACCACGATGAACGAGGTGATCATCGCGCCGCCGGTGCGGAAGGTGATGTAGCGGAAGACGTTGAAGACCTGCGCGTCTTCGGTCAGCGCGGCGAGATAGGTGAACATGCGATCAGGCTCCCTGCCGGAACGAGTGGGGGGCAGGTTCGCCCATTGAAGGGGCGGCGGATGCGGCGAACTGGGCGATCAGATCGTCCACGACCTTCGAGAAACCGATGCTCTTCGACGCCTTGATCATCACGACGTCACCGGGCCGAAGGTGACGCAGGAGGCTTGCGCGAAGCTCGTCGGTGGAGGAATGCCACTCGTGGCGCACGAGGCGCTCAAGCGCGGCGTCGAGCGCCGTCATCTCGGTTCCCGCCAGCAGGACGAGATCGGGATGGGCGTCGAGAACCGCCGAGGCGAGCTCGACATGCAGGGCACGCGACTGGGCCCCGAGCTCCAGCATGTCGCCGAGAACGGCGATGCGGCGCGCGTCCTCGCCCGGCGCGCATTGCGCCAGCAGTGCCAACGCGGCGCGCATCGAGGCCGGGTTGGCGTTGTAGCTTTCGTCGATCAGCGTCCATTCCCCGCCACCTGGAAGCGAGAGGACGTGGCGCTCGCCCCGGCCCTTGCTGGCGCCCCAGCTGGCGAGATCGCCTGCCGCCTGCTCGACATCGGCGCCGAGCAGGTCGGCCGCGCCGAGAACGGCCAGCACGTTCTGCGCGATATGGCGCCCGGCCGCGCCGATCTCGGCCGTCACGTCGGTTCCGTCGATGCGCGCGGCGAGCCGCTGGCCGGCGCCGGTGGAGCGCAGCGCGGTCAGGCGATAGTCGGCACCTTCAGCCTCTCCGAACGTCGTGATGCGGGTGACGCCAGCCGCGCGGGCGCGTTGGGTGAGATGGGCGAGTTGCGGATCGTCGGCATTCAACACGGCGGTTCCGCCCGGCACCAGCCCTTCGAAGATCTCCGCCTTGGCCTCGGCGATCTCGTCGATATCGCGGAAGAAGCCGAGATGCGCGGCCGCGATCAGCGTGACCACCGCGACATGCGGCTGCACCAGCTTCACCAGCGGACGAATCTCGCCGGGATGGTTCATGCCGATCTCGAACACGGCGAAGCGCGCGTCGGCCGGCAGGCGCGCCAGCGTCAGCGGCACGCCCCAATGGTTGTTGAACGAGGCGACCGAGGCATGGACCTCGCCCTGGCGCTCCAGCACATGGCGCAGCGCGTCCTTGGTCGTGGTCTTGCCGACGCTGCCCGTCACTGCGACGATGCGGGCGCGCGAGCGGGCGCGGGCGGCGAGCGCCAGCCGCTCCAGCGCCTTCAAAACGTCGTCCACCACCAGCAGCGGCACGGTCACGCTGCCGAGCGCCGGCAGCTTCTTTTCCGCCACGACGAGCAACCCCGCCCCGGCGGCGATCGCCTGGCGCAGGAAGGCGTGGCCGTCGAAGCTCTCGCCCTTGATGGCGAAGAAGACCTCGCCCGGCGCGAGTGTGCGCGTGTCGATCGAGATGCCGGAGATCGAGGGGGGCAGCGTTCCGACCGGACGCCCGCCCGTGGCAGTGGCGATGTCCGAACCGGTCCAGAGAGGTGCGGTCATGCGCGCTCCTTTCCGGCGATCGCGAGCCGAACTTCCTCATGGTCGCTGAAGGGCAAGGTCCGCCCGCCGGCCGTCTGGCCGTTCTCGTGGCCCTTGCCGGCGACGATCACCGTGTCGCCCGGCCCGGCCAGCGCCACGGCGGTTCGGATCGCCTCGCGTCGATCCCCGATCTCGCGCGCGCCCGGCGCGGCGGCGAGGATCGCGGCGCGGATCGCGGCCGGCTCCTCCGATCGCGGATTGTCGTCGGTGACGATCGCGACGTCGGCAAGGCGCGCGGCGATGGCGCCCATGATAGGCCGCTTGCCGGTGTCCCGATCCCCGCCGCAACCGAACACGAGGATGACGCGGCCCGTCGTGAAGGGGCGCACGGATTGCAGCACGTTCTCCAGCGCTTCCGGCTTGTGGGCATAGTCCACGAAGACCGGCGCCCCCTCGCCCGTCGTGCCGGCGAGATCGAGCCGCCCGGGCGCGCCGCGCAATCCCTCCAGCGCCCGCAGCGCCACCGCCGGCTCGACGCCAGTGGAGATCGCAAGACCCGCGGCCACCAGCGCGTTCGCCATCTGGAACTCGCCGGCAAGCGGCAGGACGATACGGTGAATCTGGCCCGCCGCCTCGATCTCGGCGATCTGACGATGGCGCTCGTGTTCGAGGCGCTTGAGGATCAGGAGATCGCCCGCCCGGCCGACGAGTCGCACATCGGCGCCCGCCGCGCGCGCCGTCTCGGCCGCCCGCGCGCTCCAGGCGTCGTCGGCATAGATCACGGCCGGAGCGCCCTTCGGCAGCAGCGTGTCGAAAAGGCGCATCTTGGCGCGGAAATAGTCCTCCACCGTCGGGTGGTAGTCCATATGGTCGCGGCCGAGATTGATGAAGCCGGCGGCCGACAGGTTCACGCCGTCGAGGCGGCGCTGCTCCAGCCCGTGGCTGGAGGCTTCCATCGCGGCGTGGGTCACGCCTTCGTGGGCGAGCTCCGCCATCAGCTTGGCGAGCGCCACCGGCTCGGGCGTCGTCAAGGTGCCGTAGTCGTCGCGCGTCGGCGACACGACGCCCGTCGTGCCGATCGACGCGGAGACGAGGCCGCTGGCGGCCCAGATCTGGCGGGTGAAGGCGGTGATCGAGGTCTTGCCGCTGGTGCCGGTGACGGCGACAACCTGGGCGGGCTGCCGGCCGTAGAAGCGCGCCGCCATGAGGGACAGCGCGCGGCGCGTGTCGCTTACGCGAACCAGCGGCAGGGAGCTTTCGACGCTCGCGCCGTCGGAGACGAGAAGCGCGGCGGCGCCGCGCGCCTGCGCATCCGCCGTGAAGCTTTCGCCATGGCCCTTCGTGCCCGCATGGGCCGCGAACAGGAAGCCGGGTTCCACCATGCGCGAATCCGAGGTCAGTCCCGTGATCTCGACATTCGCTCCGTCGGGGCCGGTGCCGAGGTCACCGGCGAGGTCGCAAAGCTTCATTCACCATCTTCCACGTCGCAGAAAAAAGCCGGCGGCGGGCCGCCGGCTTTTCACAGTTTTCTTATCGCGCTCATAGAGCGCCTGACCAAACCTCATGGGGTCGGCTGGTCGGTGCTTTCCGCCGAGGGCGTCGTCGCGAATGCTCGACGATGCCGCCGGCATCGACTGCGCTTCGCTTCTCGTCCTCGGACGAAAATCCCTCGCCCATCCTCCGCCCTGAGATTTGATCAGGCGCTCTTAGCCCACACAGCCCGGCGATTGAAGCAATTTGGCGTCAGTAGGAGACCAGAAGCTGCTTTCCGCTCTCCCCGAAGTCGGGCTTCACGTTCAGGAAGGTCGCCGCGCGGCGCACGATATTGCCGACCATGGGCGCCGCGTTCCAGCCGGCCTGGGCGTTCGGCTTGCCCGGCTCGACCTTGGGATCGTCGACGATCGACATGACGATGTAGCGCGGCTTGTCGATCGGGAACGCGCCGACATAGGCGTTGAAGCGCTGGTCCTTGGAATAGCGGCCGTTGACCACCTTTTCCGCCGTGCCGGTCTTGCCGCCGACATTGTAGCCGGGAACGTTGGCGGCGCGGCCCGAGCCTTCCTCACCGTTGAGACGGAAGATCGTGCGCATGTCGAGCGCGGTCTTTTCCTGCACCACGCGGTGCTTGAGCTCGTCGGCCTTTTCCTTCGTGCGCGGCAGGAAGGTGGGCGGAATGTAGTAGCCGCCATTGATGATTGCGGCGGCCGCCACGGCAGTGTTGAGCGGGGTCGTGGACACGCCATGGCCGAAGGCGATGGTCATGGAGTTGATCTTCTTCCAAACCTTAGGCTGAGTCGGCATGGCCACCTCGGGCAGCTCCGTCTTGAGGCGGCTGAGAATGCCGAGCCGCGTCAGGAACTCCTGATGGCTTTCGGTTCCGACCATGTCCGCCTCGCGCGCCGAGCCGACGTTCGAGGAATATTTGAAGATGTCGGGCACCGAGAGCGAGGCGCCCTTGTTGTGGAATTCCTTGATCGTATGACCCGCGACGAAGAAGGGGCGCGTGTCGACCATGGAGTTGATCGACACCTTGCCGAAGTCGAGCGCCATGGCGGTGGTGAAGATCTTGAAGGTCGAGCCCATCTCGAACGTGCCGGCCGAGAACCGGTTGAGGTTCTCCTTCTTCAGCGCGTCGCCTGGGTTGTTGGGGTCGTAGTCCGGCAGCGAGGCCATGGCGATGACCTCGCCCGTCTCGACGTCGAGCACGAGGCCGCCGGCCGCTTGGGCACGGTACTTCTGCATGGCGGCGACGAGCTCGTCGCGCACGATGTGCTGAACGCGCAGGTCGATCGACAGCTTCACCGGCTCCAGATTGTCGCCCGAGGCGAAGCCGCTCGCCTGCAGCGCGCGGAAGCCGCTGTCGTCGATGTATTTCTCCATTCCCGCGATGCCCTGATTGTCGATATTCGTGAGGCCCACGATATGCGACGCGGTCGAGCCGCCGGGATAGAAGCGGCGCTTCTCGGTGCGGAAGCCGATGCCGGGAATGCCGAGCGCCAGGATTTCCTGCTGCTGGCGCGGCGTCAGCTCGCGCTTCAGCCAGGCAAAGCCCGCTTTGGAGGACAAGCGGTCGTGCAGCACCTTGGGGTTGAGGTCGGGCAGAACGGTGAGCAGCGCCTCGGTCGCCTCGTCGGCGTCCACGATGCGGCGCGGCTCGGCAAAGAGCGAAGCGGTCTTGAGGTCGGTCGCCAGAACCTCGCCGTTGCGGTCCACGAGGTCGGGCCGGGTCACCGGGCCGGCATTGGCCATGGCGCGATAGGCATCGTTGGGATCTGCCACGGCGCCCCAGAGCAGGAGCCGCATTCCGATCACGCCGTAGATCGAGCAGAACAGGCCGGTCGCGATCAGAAAGCGCGCCTTGTTGCGCGGAGCTTCCGAGCGGCGCCGCCGAAGGCCGGCGGCGAGCCCGCTCCCCGGCTTGGTCTGGCCGCCGAGAAAGGCGAGCTTGCGACGGAAATCGATCATCGGGACTTGCTCCGATCCACGGCTGCGAACCGGTCGTGAGGCTTCTGTTCGGCGGCGGGCACGACGGGCAGCGGGGGCGAGGGCAATTGGTTCGGTTCGACGATCTGCTCGGGATCGGTCGGGTCGAGCTTCAGCGTGTCCTGGAAGGCTTTGGCCAGCTGCTCTAGGCGGCTGGGCTGGTTAAGAAGGCTCCAGTCCGCGTCGAGCAGCTGGATCGTCTCCTTCTCGAGGGCGATCTTGCGGTCGAGCAGCGCGATCTGATGCTCCACCGCCTCGGCCGAATATTTCTGGCCGAAGGTCCAGGCGGCTGCGCCCAGCATGAGAACGACGAGGAGAACGTCGAGCGTTTTCAACATGGGACGGTTCAAGCTCCGGACGGCAGGTCGGCGAGCGACGGCAGATCGATGAAGTCCGTCGCCTCCCCTTCCGCGCGCGGAGGCGCCTGGGTGCGGACGGCGGATCGCAGCTTGGCCGAGCGGGCCCGAGGATTGAGGGCGATTTCCTCCTCCTCGCCGCCCACCGGCCGGTTGCGCGATTCGAATGTGCGGTCCTTATGCTGAACATCCGGTAAATGCCGCGAGGTCGTCGCCGCTTCCGAGCGATCGCGCAGGAAGCGTTTCACGATCCGATCCTCCAGCGAATGGAAGGTAACGACGGCAAGCCGGCCGCCAGGCTTCAACACGCGTTCGGCCGCGACAAGGGCGCGCGTCAGCTCGCCGAGCTCGTCGTTCACATAGATGCGCAGCGCCTGGAAGGTGCGCGTCGCGGGGTCGATCCGATCCTTGGGCGCGCGCCCGATGACGCGGCCGACGAGTTGGGCGAGATCCAGCGTGCGCTCGAACGGGCGCTCGGCGCGCCGCGCCTCGATGGCGCGCGCGATGCGCCCGGCCTGCCGCTCCTCGCCGAGGAAATTCAGGATGCGCGCGAGATCGCCGACCTTCAGCCGGTTCACCACATCGGCGGCGCTTGGGCCGGAACGGCTCATGCGCATGTCGAGCGGCCCGTCCTTCTGGAAGGAGAAGCCGCGCTCGGCCTCGTCGATCTGCATGGACGAGACGCCGATATCGAGCACCACGCCGTCCACCATCCCGCCGGCCTCGCGCTCGACGATGGATTGAAGATCACCAAACTGGGCATGAACGAGACTGAGGCCCGGCTGGGCCGCAAGCATGGGCGCGGCCGCAGCGATCGCCGTCGGGTCGCGGTCGATGCCCAGAATGCGGGCGCCAGACGCAAGAAGGGCGGCTGAGTAGCCGCCCGCCCCGAACGTCCCGTCGACGATCAGATCGCCGGGACCGGGATCGAGCGCCTCCAGAACTGGCCGGAGGAGCACCGGGATGTGACGAACCGGTCCGCCATCGGCAGGTTCCTCAACCGTGCCGTGATCCGTCATCATTCCGGCGCACCCTCGGACATGCCTCGAGTGGTGCGACGCGCCGTCAGACGGGCACGCGCTTCCGCTCGATAGGCCTCGAACCGGGATGGCTCCCAGAGTTGGAAAAAGTGGTTGCGCCCCACGAAGGCGACGCGATCCGTGATGCCCGTGTGGGAGCGTATGAAGTCGGTCACCATGATGCGCCCCTCGGCATCGAATTTCAGAAAGGCGCCGTCGCCATAGGCAAAGAGCGACATGTCCGAATAGTCCTCGCTGAAGGGGTCCTCCTGGGCCATGCGCGTCTCGTAGCGCTCTAGGAGATCCATCCCGCCCACGTCGATCGCGGGCTGGCCGATGGCCTGCAGCGCATAAAGCTCCCGCTGCCCGCGCGCGGCCAAGACCTGCCGAAAGGGAGCTGGAACGGAAACGCGACCCTTGGCGTCGATATTGTTGACCGAATTGGAAAGGAACCGGTCCATCGTCGCCGTCGACCGCTCCTCTTTTCTCCCGATCCCTCACGACACCCCCACCCGCGCTTCACGCCGAAATCAGCACACAAACTCACACGTAGGCGGCACAACCACCCACGCCGCCCGGCCAAAACACGCCGGAAACGATGCTCGCCAATGTTTGAATTCGGCCCGAAAACGGGCCTTCAGGATGAATTTGGGATACCATGGGACCCTATGGGGGTCAATGGGAACGGGCCGCTCACGAGGTGGCAGAGGACCTGTTGCAGCCTTGCCGCAACCTCTTTCGTTAACCAATCTTTACAGGTAGTTAAAGCCACGAATGCAAGCATCGCTGGAACGTAAGACCAGCCTCGCGGCTCGGGTGAGCAAGGACAGTCGAGCTAGCCTAAACAAGCAGTTACGAGCGCCGATTGAAATTTCGTAAGGCAGCACAAGGTTCGGAAAGTTTTTTCCACCGCTCGAATCCGCCAGATCAAAAACCTGCGGGTTGCTCTTGAAGTTTCCGAAAACAGGAAATTTACGGCAAGCCGGTCCGGCAGGCCAAACTGTCGCAGGGCTTGCGGCCCTCGAAGGCCCAAACCGGATCGAATGTGGGGCGCCCTCCCATGATCGGGTGGGACGCGCTCCCATGCCGCGAGCGAGCCTAACCCCAAGACTGGAGGAAGCCTTTGGAAGCCCCTCAGCGGCAGGGCCATATCCGATGTCACGTGCGAAGAGCCAGCCGGCCTATAAGCCGGGTTCTGTGCGACGGCTTGCGCCGTCCGGCGACCATTCCTCTGGGATGCCGCTCGCGCGGCACCTCAAGCAACCCACCCGAACGATCGACCCGGAGAGGGCTGGCGGTTTCCCGCCGCGTCGTTCCTATTCGGTCTTGCTCCCGGTGGGGTTTGCCCTGCCGCCGCCATTGCTGGAAGCGCGGTGGGCTCTTACCCCACCGTTTCACCCTTACCCCTCGCACGAAGCGAAGGGCGGTTTGTTTTCTGTGGCACTTTCCCTGGGGTCGCCCCCGCCGGGCGTTACCCGGCACCGTTTCTCCGTGGAGCCCGGACTTTCCTCCCCCGCCGTCTTTCGACTTATGACGGGAGCGGCCGCCCGGCCGGCTGGCAAGCGGTCATGTCGCCCGCCCGGCCGAACGTGTCAAGCGAGCAGACTGCCTGGGGGCCTGTTTCGACGCCTCGGACGGCGAGATCCGCGCCCCACTATTTCGGGATGGCCTCAGAGCGAAGCGAGAACCAGCTTCACCTTCTCGCAATAGCGCGCCGAGGTGGGGTTCATGCGCCGGGAATAATGGCCGGCATTGTACTTGAGGATCGTGCCGCAAAGCGTTCCACCGCCACGCCGTTCGGCGCCGGCGAGATATTTCATGCCGTATTTGATGTTGACTTCCGGGTTGTAGAGATCGGTCGCGTCGCCGACGAAGCCCATGTCGCGGGCGGTCGCGGGCTTGATCTGCATGAGGCCGATCTCGCCGGCCCGGCCCGTGACTTCGATGCGGTAGTTGCTTTCCACGGAGACGATGGCATGCGCCAGTTCCACCGGAACGCCGTTGGCCCGCGCCTCGCGCTCGATAATGTCGGCGAAGGGCTTTTCCGAAAGGCGATCGGCCTCCGTCTCGACGTCGTTCGTCTCGACTGCATTCGCCGGGGCGGCGGTCTCGTCGGGGTCGGTCAGGGTCTGGCTGGAGACGGTCTTCTCGATCGGGGCGGTGGAAGTGGAAGAGGCGGTATCGGCGGTTGCGGCGGAAACATGCGCAAGCGCAAGCGTCACGGCGGTGGCCATGGCAGGCAGTCGTCTCATTTCGGTCCTGTGGTCTTCGACCCGGCCGGCGCAACAAGCCGGCGGCATCGTCCCCTCTCGGCCGCAAATCCTCAGCGGCGGTGCAAAGGCGTTTTGCCCTGCAAATCGACCGTGAGTGCGGCAGCGAAGTAACGGAATGTTAACGGCTGAAACAAAACGCGCTTGAACCAAGCTCTGGCTAGAGCGTTTGCAACGCCCAGATCAGACCAGTTGAACCAAAGTTCGAAGGATTTCGACGGTCTCGCGATCGGCCCGGCCATTGACTTGGCGTGGCCGGAAGTGGCGCTGGAAGGCCGCTGTCACGAACCGGGTCTCATCCCCGAAGATGCCGTCGATTCGCAGGCCGTAACCATAGGCCACGAGATGGCTCTGGTAGGCCTCCACCTCCGCTCCGCGATCCCCTTCGCAGAGCAAAACTTCGTTTTCCTTAATATTGGTCGTGCACCAAACACCGACGCCCGCTTGAAAAAGTTGATCCCAAGGGAACAACTCGCCGGGGTCTTCCTTCCGATCGGGCGCGATATCGGAATGAGCCAGCACCAAATGTGGCGCGATTTTCCATCTCTCGCCACAATCTCTACACAATTCGATCACCGCCTCGATCTGCCGTTGAGGAAACGGGCGGTAGCCGTGCTCGTGTCCGGGATTGACGATCTCGATGCCGATCGAGCGCGAGTTGATGTCGGTGTGGCCTTGCCAGCTTCCCCTCCCCGCATGCCAGGCGCGCTGCGCCTCGGGAACGAGTTGCAAAATCTCGCCGTCTTCCTCGACGACATAGTGGGAGGAAACTTCGCTGGCGGGGTCGGTCAGGCGCGCCAGCGCCGCTTCGCCGCTGCGCATCCCGGTGTAATGGAGGAGGAGGATATCGGGGCCAGCGACACCGCGTCGGCCGTTCTGGTTGGGAGAGGGGACGAGCCGGGAGACGAGCGGCGTGTCCGCCTTCATTCCGCGGGCGCCAGCTTGCCGACCGTTGCCCAGGCCGCGTTGATCGCCTTCATACGCTCGGTGGCGATCGCCATGAATTCCTGCGGAACGCCGCGCGCCACGAGCCGGTCGGGATGGTTCTCCTTGACCAGTTCGAGATAGCGGCGGCGGATCGTCTCAACGCTGTCGGTCGGCTCGACGCCCAGCACGGCATAGGCGCCCGTCTCGCCGCCCACGACATGGCGCGCCTTGAGGCGCTCAAACTCGCGCTCGCTGATGTCGAAGAGTTCGGCGACGCGGTGCAGGAAGCTCATCTCCCGCTCGTGCACGAATCCGTCCGCGCCCGCGATATGGAACAGGCCGTCGAGAACGTCGGTCAGAAGCGCGCAGTCCCGCTGCTCGCTGCCGCAGAGCGAGCGCATGCGCAGCGCATAGGCTTCGAAGCCTGCCGTGTCCTGCTTGGCGAGGTCGTAGAGCCGGAAGACGTTGCGCACTTCTTCGGGCGGAATCGCAAAGATCCGGCGGAAGGCATTGATCTCATTCTGACTGACGACGCCGTCGGCCTTGGCCATCTTGGCCGAAAGCGCGATCATGGCGACGGAAAAGGCGACGCGATTGCGCGTTTCACGGTCGGCCGCGAAGGCCGAGCGGATACGCTCCACCAGGGCTTCGACGGTGGCCGCACCGCTGGCGGCGAGATCCCGCACGAGTTGCGCGAGGCTCGAATAGATCGACATGGTCTTTCCGTTTCCGTCGCGCCGCAGGAGCGCCCGAGTCGGCATCTTATCGCAGCCAGGAATTTCGCAACAGCGAAAGCGTGCAGGGAAAGCCGGCCTTGCGTCACGAAAAAGGGCCCGCGCTGATGGCGCGAGCCCGGTTTGGCGTGGAGCGAGCCCACGCGCCCGAAGGCTGAGATGGGTTACGGCGTCGTGGTCGTGCCCGACGTGCCGGTGGTGCCGGTTGCGCCCGGCGTGGCGGTCATTCCGGTAGTGCCCGTCGTACCCGTGGCCGGCGTCGTGGTGGTTCCGGTGGCGGGAGCGGTCGTCGTGGCCGGAGCCGTCGTGCTTGCCGCAGGAGTGGACGTGCTGCTTTTGTTGTCGGAGCAGGCCGACAGCGCCAGAAGAGCAGCGGCGCCGAGAGCAAGAGAGATCGTCTTCATCTGAGGTCTTCCTGTTGTTGGTCTGCTGCACACTGAACGAGCCAAATCCCATTCGGTTCGCCCAAAAACCGATCACGCTGCATTACAGCGATCACATTAAAGCCGGCTCACCAATCGGTGAGACTGCGTAAGGAACAGCCCGGCGTAAGGTCCGATCCTCAGTTTGCCGCCGCAGAACGAGGCGGGACGGGAGCGGCACGATGCGGGTTGAAGGCGGGACGACCCCATTCGGTCTGCCGTTCGGGCGGCGGCACCTAGCCTGCCGCAGCCTCGCCCTCCTGGCTCTCGCCTGCCTTGCTCTCTCCAGCTGCCGCTCCGTCTCGCTCGACGCGACCGAACTCGGCCTGACACCGATTGCCGGCTCGAAACCCGAGCACTATCCCGTCCACGGCATCGACGTGTCGAAATACCAGGGCGACGTGGATTGGGACGCGGCGCGCAGCGGCGGCGTGGCCTTCGCCTATCTGAAATCGACCGAGGGCGGCGACCGCGTCGACTCCTCCTTCCTGCGCAACTGGAAATACGCCAAGGCCGCCGGCGTGCCGCGCGGCGCCTACCACTTCTTCTATTGGTGCCGGCCGGGCATCGAGCAGGCGCGCTGGTTCATCGCCAACGTACCGCGTGACCCGGACGCCCTCCCCCCGGTGCTCGATGTCGAGTGGACGCCGGATTCGCCGACCTGCACCCGCCGCCCGCCGCGCGAGGAGATGGTGCGGGAGATGACCGCGTTTCTGAACGCCGTCGAGCGCTACTACGGCGTCCGGCCCATCATCTACGCGCCGATCGATATTCACCGCGACCGGCTGGAGGGCACGTTCCCCAAGCACCAGTTCTGGCTGCGCGGTGTGAAGGACCATCCCAGCGAGAACTATCCCGGCCGCGACTGGCGCTTCTGGCAATGGACGGCGACCGGCACCGTGCCGGGCGTCGAGGGCGAGGTGGACCGCAACGCCTTCGCCGGCACGAAGGCTGACTGGCAGGCCTGGCTCAAGGCCCATCGTCCCGCTTCCTGAACCGCCTTCTTCAAAGCGCCGCAGTTTGTCTGTTAGGCCGGGCGCATTCTCCTCCCGAAACGGACCCGCCATGACCTCTTCGTTCAGACATGTGCTTCTCGCCTCCACCTTGCTTCTGGCCGGCGTCGGCTCGGCCGCGGCGCAGAGCGCGCAATGCGGCGGGGACTGGAACGGGTTCCTTCAGGGCGTGCGGGCCGAGGCCGAGGCCAAGGGCCTGTCGAAAAGTGGCGTCGACCGGGCTTTGGCCAATGTCCGCCAGGACGAGAAGGTCCTGGCGCGCGATCGCGGACAGGGCGTGTTCCAGCAGGAATGGCTGCGGTTCCAGGGCCGCATGGTCAACAAGGATCGGCTGGCGCGCGGCAAGGCCAATATCCAGAAATACGCCTCGACCTTCCGCGACGTAGAGAGCAAGACCGGCGTGCCGGCCGCCGTCATCACGAGCTTCTGGGGCCTTGAGACCGATTACGGCGCGGTGCTAGGCGATTTCGACACGCTCTCGGCGCTGGCGACCCTGGCCCATGACTGCCGTCGCCCGGAGATTTTCCGCCCGCACCTGATCTCGGCGATCGAGCTGGTGGATCGCGGCTATCTCCGGCCCGACCAGATGAAGGGCGCCTGGGCCGGCGAGCTCGGGCAGACGCAGATCCTGCCGGAGGACTACATCGCCTTCGGAACGGACGAGGACGGCAACGGCCAGATCAACCTCCTGACCGACGTGCCGGACGTGTTGATGACCACCGGCAAGTTCATCCAGTCCATGGGCTGGCGCAAGGGCGAGCCCTGGCTGGAAGCCATCCGCATGCCGGCGAACTTCCCCTACGACCGCGCGGCGCTGGTCAACAAGGAGCCGCGTTCCGAGTTCGCCAAGCTCGGCGTCACCAAGTCCGACGGAACGCCGCTGGAGCGCGACGGCATGATGGCCTCCATCATCCTGCCGCAGGGCAAGGGCGGCCCGGCCTTCCTCGCCTTCCCGAACTTCGACATTTACCTCAAGTGGAACAACTCACTGACCTATTCGCTGACCGCCGGCTATTTCGGCACGCGGTTGGCGGGCGGTCCGGAGGTGGACGCCGGCAAGCCGCAGCCCGGCCTCGACGGCGAGGGCATGAAGCGGCTGCAGCAGCGCCTCGTCTCGCTAGGCTACGATGTCGGCAAGGTGGACGGAATTCTGGGCGCCAACACCCGCGCTGCGGTGGCGACCGAGCAGCAGAAGCACGGCATGGCGCCGGACGGCTGGCCGACCGCCGAGCTCCTGGCCAAGCTGGGCTGAGCCGGATCACCATCAAACGAAAAGGGCGGCCTCTCGGGGCCGCCCTTTTTTATTCTGTCCCCTCCCCTTCGAAGGGGAGGCCAACGTCAGGCGACGGCCTTCCAGTTGATGCCGCCGGCATCGGTCAGGAGGAAGGCCTCGCCGCAGGCTTTCGCCAGCGTGCGAACGCGCAGGATGTAGCTCTGGCGCTCCGTCACCGAGATGACGCCGCGCGCGTCGAGCAGATTGAAGACATGGCTCGCCTTGATCGCCTGGTCATAGGCGGGGAAGACGCATTTGTGCAGGGCCTGATTGGCGCCCGCGCCCGGCGCGCCAGCGTCGAGCAGGGCGCGGCACTCGGCCTCCGCGTCCTCGAAATGGCGCAAGAGCGTCTGCGTGTTGGCGAACTCGAAATTGTGCCGGGAATATTCCTGCTCGGCCTGCAGGAACACGTCGCCATAGGTGACCTTCTCGTCGCCCTCGCGGCCGTTGAAGTTGAGGTCGTAGACGTTGTCGACGTTCTGCACATACATGGCGAGGCGTTCCAGGCCATAGGTCAGCTCGCCCGCCACGGGCGCGCATTCGATGCCGCAGACCTGCTGGAAATAAGTGAACTGCGAGACCTCCATCCCGTCGCACCAGCATTCCCAGCCAAGGCCCCAGGCGCCTAGCGTCGGCGACTCCCAGTCGTCCTCGACGAAGCGGATGTCGTGCAGCGCGGTGTCGATGCCGATCGCCTTCAGCGAGCCGAGATAAAGCTCTTGCAGGTTGGACGGGTTGGGCTTCAGAAGCACCTGATACTGGTAGTAATGCTGGAGCCGGTTCGGGTTCTCGCCATAGCGCCCGTCCTTTGGTCGGCGCGAGGGCTGCACATAGGCCGCGTTCCACGGCCGGGGTCCGAGCGCGCGCAGCGTGGTGGCGGGATGGAACGTGCCCGCGCCGACTTCCATGTCGTAGGGCTGCAGAACGACGCAGCCGTAATCGGCCCAATAGCGATGCAAAGCCAGGATCAAGCCCTGGAACGAGCGTTCGGGCCGCATGTGGGGGGCGAGGTCGGACATGGGGCACCTTTCCGGCTGACCAGCATGGCGGCCCTCCGATCCGCGATCGGGGCCGTCTCTTTGGGGGCGAGTTGCCACGGAGCCGCCGGAGGGGTCAAGCCTCACACTCAGAACACGGGCTTCACCCGGCGCGATCAGTCCCGCCTGAGGCGAAACACGCCGTCTTCGTCCCGCACCAGAGTCCCTTGCGCGCCGGTGCGCATTTCCGCCTCGGAGCGCCGGTTGCGCTCCGACACGCGCGCGGCATCGCGCTGCATCTGCTGGTATCCGAAATAGGCCGCCGCGCCGACAAGGCCGAAAAGCAGGATGGGCATCAGATCCGCCATGGTTCGTCCATCCCGACTGTCCTTCCCAATCCCGGCAAAGGCAAGGCGCCGGCCTCTCGGCTCAGAGCCCGTAGCGCGCCCAAAGCGCACGCTCCTCCGCCGCCTCCACCAGGCCGGACCCCAGCCCCGCGCCGATCTGCGACAGATCGAGGCCGCCGCCGAGCCGGCTCGACGCGCCGCCGCCCCGCAGGCCGAACAGGCCCCGCTTGGGGCCGATCAGCTGCAGCTTGACCTTGTCGCCATAGTGCCCGTGCAGAACGGTGCGCAGATCGCTCAAGCGATCCACCAGCCCGAGATCGAGCCCGCGCGTGCCCGACCAGAACAGGCCGGTGAAGAGATCGGGATCGTCGGCGAGCTTGGCGCAGCGCCGGGATTTCACGAGGTCGATGAAGGTCTTGTGGACGTCGAGCTGGAGGGCTTTCAGATGTTCCACGTCCTCCGGCCGCTCGGGCCGGAACGGGTCGAGCGTCGCCTTGTTCTGCCCGGCCGTGTGGACGCGCCGCTCCACCCCGATCTTGCGGATCAGCTCCACGAAGCCGAAGCCGCCGGACACGACGCCGATCGAGCCCACCACCGTCGAGGGATCGGCCACGATCTCGTCGCCCGCGCAGGCGATCATGTAGCCGCCCGACGCGGCCACGTCTTCGCAGGCGACGATGACGTGCTTGCGCTTTTCCTCGGCGAGATCGCGGATGCGCTGGAACACGAGACGAGACTGCACCGGCGAGCCGCCCGGCGAGTTGACCGAAATGGCGACCGCCGGCGCATCCTTCATCGCGAAGGCACGCTCCAGGAGCGGGGCGACCGAGGCGAGAGAGATGGACTGGCGGAACGGCCCGGAGGCGCCGGCCATGATGACGCCCTGAAGGCGCACCACGGGAACCACGAGCTCCTCGGAACGAAAGCGCTTGGGTAGGAGCTTCTTCAGGCGGCTGGGCACGGGGGAAACCTCGGGTCGCATTGAGTGAGACCCCATGTAGGAAGGCGCGCGGGCCCACGCAAAGCGCTTGCGTCACGAAACGGAGAGATCGACCTCGCCGCGTGAGATCGCTCCCCGCAGCACCTCGTCCAGGACCAGTGCCGGCAGGATGCGTAGGGGCGCGCGAGAGCCGCGAACCGCCGAGACGAGAAGCCGGATGGCGGGCGCTTCCGCCGACGACTGCACCGGGCAAAGCGCGATCGCGCCGAAGCGCCCCTCCGCGCCCTGGAGGATCTCGCCGAGATTGTCCGGCCGCACGATCAGCGCCAGCGGCGCGCCATGCCTTGCCAAGGCGCCCGCCACCGCCAGCCAGCGGCCGAGAAAGCCGGGCTCGGGCAAGGATTTGGCAGCCCCGCGAAGGGCGTCCGGCGAAACGCGCCCGCCGGCGGGATGGAAAGGCGGGTTGGAGAGAATGCGGTCGAAGCCGCCGTCCGGCAGGCCCGCCGCCTCGCGCGCCGGGCGGGGGCTAAGAAGATCGACTTCCACCACCTTCAGCCGATCAGCCAGGGCGCGATTCTCGGGCAGGGCAAGGCTTGCCCGCGCCAGATGCGCCATGTCGGGGCTGCGTTCGGCGAGGATCAGGGACAGGCCCCGAGCGCGGCTGGCGCTGGCAAAGGCAACCGCCCCCGCGCCGCTGCCCATGTCGAGCGCCAGCCCGCCGGCCTCGCGCGGCACGGCGGCCGCCAGAAGCAGCGCGTCATGCCCGGCGCGGAAGCCGCTGCGCCGGGGCTGGAGGAGATGGAAGGCGCCGCCGAGAAAGGCGTCCTTCGACGTGTCTCCCGCAAAGCCGGGTTCGGTCGCCGTAGCCTCAGCGGGTGTCGGAGAGTTCATGGCCGAGTTCCGCGTCGCGCAGGAGGCGGCGCGCCTCCTCGATCCCGTCCTCCTCCACAAGAAGGCGGCGCGGAATGGCGCCGATGGAGCCGTCCAGGATGCTCATGTGACCATCGGCCACGAAATGGGCGATCCCGGCATCCTTCAGGAGGGCGGAGAGAAAGGACAGAAGCACCGGGTCGTTGGAGCGCACGAGTTCGATCATGATCCGACTTGGCGCGAAACCGGGGCGCGCCGCAAGGGCCGCCGGGGGCCTCTTTCACCCTGCGGCGGAACTTGTCGCTCCATTCGCTCTTGCCGCTGGCCCCCCGCCCCGCTATTGCCCCGGCAACCGAATGGAGAATTGTCGTGAGCCTAGCCAGCCCCGTGGGTACGAAAAGGCCAGTCGCCTCGATCGATCCGATCCTCGGTCTGACGCGCGCCGACATGAACCGCGTCAACGACATGATCTTCGCCATGGCGGGATCGAATGTCGAACTGATCCCGCAGATCGCCGAACACCTGATCTCCTCGGGCGGCAAGCGCCTGCGCCCGATGCTCACCATCGCCTCGGCCCTCCTCTTCGGCTACGAGGGCGAAGGCCATGTGAAGCTCGCCGCCAGCGTCGAGTTCCTCCACACCGCCACGCTTCTGCACGACGACGTGGTGGACGAGAGCGACCTTCGGCGCGGCCGCAAGACGGCGCGCACCATCTGGGGCAACCAGGCGAGCGTTCTGGTGGGCGACTTCCTGCTCGGACAGGCCTTCAAGACCATGGTCGAGGTCGGCTCGATGCGCGCGCTCGCCATTCTCTCGAACGCCTCGGCCGTGATCGCCGAGGGCGAAGTCTGGCAGCTCTCCGCTGCCAAGAAGATGACCACCACCGAGGCCGACTACCGCGCGGTGATCGGTGCCAAGACGGCGGAACTCTTCGCCGCCGCCGCCGAGGTCGGACCGGTGATCGCCGAGGCCGGCGAGGACGCCGCGCGCGCCATGCGCGCCTATGGCATGCATCTCGGCATGGCCTTCCAGCTGGTGGACGACGTTCTCGACTATGGCGGCTCGGCCAGCGATCTCGGCAAGAATGTCGGCGACGATTTCCGCGAGGGCAAGATCACGCTTCCCGTCATCCTCGCCCATGCGGCGGGCGACGAGGCCGAGCGCGCCTTCTGGCGCGAGGCCATGGAAGACGGGCGCAACGACGACACGGCGCTTGCCCGCGCGCGCCAGCTGATGGAGCGCCACGGCGCGCTGGAAGCGACCAAACAGCGCGCCCGTGACGAAGGCCGCCTCGCCTCCCAGGCGCTGGCCGCCATGCCGGCGGGCCCGGTGCGCGACGCGCTGGAAGCGGTGGTGGAGTTCAGCATCGACCGGATTTCTTGAGCGGCGTTTCGCCCCTGCTCTTGCGCACGGCCCCAAAATGAACAAGCTGGATTGACAAGGGAACTGGTCGGCGCCTGACGCTTGTCGGCCGCGGCGGCTTCGCCGGAGCCACGCCGGCCGTTCCGGGCCGCTCCCGCCCTTCGCAAAGGAATTCGACGTTGGATACATCGCGCATTTCGCGGATCGCTCTCTCAGCGACGCTTGCGGCCTCGATGTTGGCGATCGGCGCGGCCGGAGCGCAGGCGAAGCCGACCAAGCCGGCCCCGGTCGTGGTGTCCAAGGGCCCGATTGAGGTGAACTCGCTGTCGGGCGCCTATCTCGCGGCCAAGCAGGCACGCGAGAACCGCCAGCCCGACGTCGCCGCCCAATATTACGAAAAGGCGCTGTCGCTCGACCCGACCTCCGAGACGCTGCAGCAGGAAGCCATGTTCGCCTATCTGGCGGACGGGCGCTTTGCCGAGGGCGTCAAGCTCGCCGCGAAGCTCGCCAACAACGAGGACGTCGGCAAGGTCGCGCACATCGCGCTGGGCCTCGACGCGCTGCGCGCCAGCCGCTTCGACGCCGCGATCAGCCAGCTGAAGCTCGACGACACGAGCGACCTCGACACACTTCTGGTCGGCCATCTCTCGGCCTGGGCCGAGCTTGGCGCCGGGCGCTCCAAGGATGCGCTCGCCCGCGTCAACGCGTTGTCGGGCGCGTCCTGGTTCGCGGTGTTCAACCAGTATCAGACCGGCCTTCTCGCCGGCCTGTCGGGCAATCTGCCCGCCGCGCGCACGGCGCTGAACAGCGTGATCTCCGATCAGGCCTCGGCGCAGACCTCCGTCGACGCCTTCCTCGCCAGCGCCGAAGCGCTCGGGCGGCTGGAAGCGCGCGCCGGCAAGAAGGCCGACGCGCTCGCCGCGATCGATAAGGGCCTGGAGCTCGCGCCGGGCTACGACCCGCTGACGCAGCTGCGCGCCGAAGTCGAGGCCGGCAAGAAGGTGGCGCCGCCGATCGAGAACGCGCAGGACGGGGCGGCCGAGACGCTCTACATCCTCGGACAGGCGATCAACCGGGGAGATGGGCAGGACGTCGCCCTTCTCTATTTCCAGTTCGCCAAGGCCGTGTCGCCGACGGTCGATCCCAAGCTCCTGACCGCCATGGCCGGCGTCGCCGATCGCACGCAGCAGATCGACCTCGCCCTCTCCTATTACGAGCAGATCCCCAAGACCTCGCCCTACCGGCGGACCGCCGAGCTGCAGATGGGCCTCGATCTCTGGCAGGCCGACCGCAAGGACGACGCCAAGACCCATCTTCGCAAGGCCGTCAGCGACTATCCCAACGATTTGCAGGCGCATCTCGCTTTTGCCGACATTCTCTCGGCCGACAAATCCTTTGCCGAGGCCGTGCCGCTGCTCGACCGCGCGCTGGAGCTGGCGCCCAAGGATTCGTCCACGCTCTGGAACATACATTTCCAGCGCGGCATCGCCTTCGAGCGGCTGAAGCAGTGGGACAAGGCGGAGCCGGAGTTCAAGAAAGCGCTGGAGCTTTCGCCCGACCAGCCGCAGGTCCTGAATTATCTCGGCTATAGCTGGGTGGACATGAACCGCAACCTCGACGAGGGGCTGCAGATGATCCGCACCGCCGTCGATCTCAGGCCGAACGACGGCTACATCATCGATTCGCTGGGCTGGGCCTATTATCGCCTTGGCCGTTACCCCGACGCGGTGGAGCAGCTGGAGCGCGCCATTCTGCTGACGCCCGCCGATCCGACGATCAACGACCATCTGGGCGATGCCTATTGGCGCGTCGGTCGCACGCGCGAGGCGCGCTTCCAGTGGAACCGCGCGCTGATCGGCGAGCCCAAGCCCGAGCCGAACGTGGTGGAAACCATCAAGCGTAAGCTGGCCGAGGGACTCGGGCCGGAAGCGCCCACCAAGCCGGGCGAGGTCGCGCCCGACACGGACGCGCAGCGCGCCGCCAACGAGGCGCCGGCAGCCGTCCGCCCGAACTGACGCTGAAGCGGTGGACCTTCTGGAGCCATCCGCTCCGGCGCTGCATCGGGCAGCGCTGGCGCCTGCCAAGATCAATCTCGCGCTGCATGTCACAGGGCGGCGCGAGAACGGCTATCACGACCTCGACAGTCTCGTGGTCTTCGCCCGCGAAGGGGACCGGCTCACGCTGGCGCCCTCACACGAGGATCGGCTGACGATCGACGGCCCGTTCGCGAGCGGCCTGCCGCTCGACCGGGGCAATCTCGTTCTGCGCGCCCTGGATCTGGCGCGCGTCGGTGCCGCCGGCCTCGGCCTCGCGCTTCCTCCCCTCCACATCCATCTGCAAAAGAATCTGCCGCTCGCATCGGGCATTGGTGGCGGCTCGGCGGACGCCGCCGCGCTTCTGCGCATGCTCGGCGCGATCTGGCCCGCCATCCAGCCCGCTCTGGCCACGGAATGCCTCGCGCTCGGCGCGGACGTTCCGATGTGCCTGTCCGGCCGGGCGGCCCGCGTGCGCGGCGTCGGCGAGATCGCGGCCGCCGTCCCGCGCCTGCCGGGCTTCGGTCTCTTGCTGGTCAATTGCGGCGCGCCCGTCTCCACGCCCACCGCCTTCGCCGGGTTGGAGCGGCGCGACAACCCGCCTCTGCCTCCCCTGCCCGAGGACGGCTTTATCGACCTCGCCGCCTTGGTCGACTATCTCGCAGGCACGCGCAACGATCTGGAGGCCCCGGCGCGGCACATCGTGCCCGCCATTGCCGCCGTGTGCGACGCCTTGCGCGCAGAAGAGCCGCTGTTTCACCGCATGTCCGGCTCCGGCGCCACCGTCTTCGCCCTGTTCGAGAACGGGGCGCAGGCCGAGCAGGCGGCCGTGCGGCTGCGCGCGCGCCATCCCGGCTGGTGGATCGCCTCCACCGGCGTCGATCCGATTGGAGACCGGCCATGAGCGCCCCTGACCGCCTCTTTCTTCCGCTCGGCATCGCCGTCCTTACCGTGTCCGACACGCGCAAAGCGGAGGATGATCGCTCCGGCGATACGCTGGCCGCGCGCCTCAGCGAAGCCGGCCATCGCCTCGCCGCGCGCGCCATCGTGCCGGACGATCGGGACGCCATTCGCGAGACCGTGCTCGGCTGGTCCAGGGACCCGGAGGTGGACGTCGTCATCACGACGGGCGGCACGGGCTTCACCGGCCGCGACGTGACGCCGGAGGCGCTGGAGCCGATCTTCGAAAAGCGCATGGACGGGTTCTCAGCCGTGTTCCACCGCGTCTCCTTCGAGACGATCGGCGTATCGACCATCCAGTCCCGCGCCACGGGCGGGGTGGTGAACGCGACCTTCGTCTTCGTCCTGCCCGGCTCGCCCGGAGCCTGCTGCGACGCGTGGGACCATATCCTAAAGCCCCAGCTCGACTACCGGCACAAGCCCTGCAACTTCGTCGAGATCATGCCGCGCCTGGACGAACATCTGAGGCGCAAAGGCGGCGCGGCAGCCTGAAGGCCAGCCGTCTCCGCTCCTCCATCGGCTGAGGCAAGGCGAGGCGTTCAGTCGTCGCGCTTGCGCAGCCGCTCGCTGGGCAGCCCATCGGCGGCCCTGTCGATCGCGACTCCCGCCGCCAGACGCTTCGCCAGATGCGCTTTCGGAACCAGCCGCGCGCTGGGCCTTCCGGCGAACCAGCGTCGCCACCCCGCGCGATCCCCCACGGGCAGCACGAAGCGGCCGCCTCTCGGTGCCTTCTCGCGCAACTGGTTTTCGATGTGATGCACCGCGCGCTCCGGCCAGCTTCCGGGCAAGCGGCTGCCCGCACGCAACACCAGCACCCACTCCCCCTTCAGCGTCGCGGCCGACTGGCGCAACTCGGCCAGCGAGCGCACCGAGCAACCCGCATGGTCCGCGACGTCCAGAACCTCCTGGCCGCTGGGGTCCACGACCACGACATCGCGCAGCACACCCTCGACCACGCCGGTTACCAGCGAGGACAGGGTCAGGGTCAGTTCCTGCGGGTCTTCGGCATCGAAAACAAGGACGCTCAGCATGGAACCGGCTTAACCGAGCCGAAGCGCGCTGACCAGAGCGGCACGGATACGCAATTTTGTTCTTGTAATGTTCTCATATGATGAATAGGACTATGGTCACAACGAGAGCAGCCACAGGGAAGCTTGTCCCATGTCCGAGATCCGCAGCCTCGAGAGAACCGACCGCCTGGGTCTGACCGGCCGTGAAGGCATCGACATGGCGCATCATGTCGTGGCGCAGTCCGGCCTTCGCATCGGCTTCGAGCGTCGGCGCGGCCGCGCGGCGGGCATCAACCCGACGGGCCGCTTCGAGCCTTTCTCTCGCTCCGTCTTCGACGATGGCTGGGCGACGATGGACGAGTTGCCGAGCTTCAAGACCGAAGTGCAGACGGAGATGGCCCGCACGGTCATCACCCGCAACACCTCCCCCGACATTTCCTTCGACCGGTCGGTGAACCCCTATCGCGGCTGCGAGCACGGCTGCATCTATTGCTTCGCACGGCCGACGCACAGCTATGTCGGCCTGTCGCCGGGGCTCGATTTCGAGACTAAGCTCTTTGCCAAGCCGAACGCTGCGGAGCTTCTGGAGGAGGAGATCGGCCGCGCCGGCTACGAGCCGAAGGCCATCGCGATCGGCACCAATACCGATCCTTACCAGCCGATCGAGCGCGAGCGCCGCATCATGCGCGACATGCTGGAAGTGCTGGAGGCCGCCAACCATCCGGTCGGCATCGTGACGAAGTCCGCTCTGGTGCTGCGCGATCTCGATATTCTCTCGCGCATGGCGGCCAAGGGCCTCGCCAAGGTCGCGATCTCGGTGACGACGCTCGACCGACGCCTCGCCCGCACCATGGAGCCGCGCGCCGCGACGCCCTCCAAGCGCCTGGAAGCAGTTCGCGAACTCACCAAGGCCGGCGTGCCGACCATGGTGATGACGGCGCCGATCATCCCGGGCCTGACGGATTCGGAGATCGAGCGGCTTCTGGAAGCGGCGGCGGAAGCGGGCGCTCGCGAGGTCGGCTACGTTCTTCTGCGCCTGCCGCTGGAGGTCGCGCCGCTCTTCAAGGAATGGCTGCTGCAGCACTATCCCGATCGCTACCGGCATGTCCTGTCGCTCCTGCGCTCTATGCGCGGCGGTAAGGACTATGACGCGGAATGGAACAAGCGGATGACCGGCAAGGGTCCCTACGCCATGCAGATCAAGCATCGGTTCGAAATGGCGGCCCGGCGCTTCGACTTGAACCTCGAGCGCACCCAGTTGCGCACCGACCTGTTCAGGGCGCCCAAGGGCGCTGGCGTCCAGCTGTCGCTGCTCTGAGAGACGACCGAAGCCCGCGAGCGGAAGAACACAGACTTTCGTTCGCGGGCAACAGGCGGGCTTTCAGTTGATGCGGGGCGTGTCTCCTCATCGATGAAGACGCTCTGAGGGAACCGGATCAGCCAGATCGATGCTGGCACTATGTCTACCCCGCCGGTTCGCCAAATCATTCGGGTTCTGCCCGCACCAGTTCCGGCGTTTGTCCCCGACGCCGGATCGCTCGCCCGCCGTCCGCACCCGGCTCGCGAGCCTTGAGGAGAATCGGAGAATGCGCGAGTCTCGCCGCACCATGGCTCGCCGTTCCTCCGATTCTCCACCCCTTCCCCCTCGCCCTGCCCGACGTGCCGCGCCGCATCCCGGCCCGGATTTTGCGCGCGAGGCCGCCCTTCTGCAGAATGGCGTCCACTGCGTGGCCGGCGTGGACGAGGCCGGGCGCGGTCCGCTCGCCGGACCGGTCGTCGCCGGCGCGGTGATTCTGCGCGTCGAGCACATTCCCGAAGGGCTGGACGATTCTAAAAAGCTTGGCGCGCGCGAGCGCGAGCGCCTGTTCGATGCGATCCTCGATATGGCCGAGGTAGGCCTCGGCAGCGCCAGTGCCGCCGAGATCGATCGGCTCAACATCCGGCAAGCGACGTTTCTCGCCATGCGACGCGCGCTGTTTGCCCTTCCCAGCAGGCCCGATCACGCTTTGATCGACGGTCGCGACGTGCCGCCGGGCCTTCCCTGCGCCGGGTCGGCGGTGATCGGCGGAGATGCGCTCTGCCTGTCGATCGCAGCGGCCTCGATCGTCGCCAAAGTCATGCGAGATCGGCTGATGACCACGCTTTGCGCGAGCGACCCGCGCTACGGTTTCAGCCGCCACATGGGCTATCCCACGGTCGCCCATCGCGCCGCGCTCGCCGAGCATGGCGTTGGCCCGCATCACCGGCGCAGCTTCGGGCCGGTGCGAGCCCTCATGCTGGCAGGCGAGTCGGACGGTTAGGCGAGGCCCCACTCGTGCCATCTCCCATGTGCAAACCCCATCGCATCGGTGCGGGTTGGCACACTTCCCGATTTGCCGCTTCCCGGCATTCCGCAGACAAACGAAAAAGGCCGGCTTTTCAGCCGGCCTTCGTCTTATACAAGAGCTATTGGTGCGGATCAGTTCAGACGACGGCGCACTTCGGCGATCGACTGGTCGGTGATGCGCGGGTCGGCGCCGACATTGCGCTCGGTCATGACGCGCGTTGCCGCCTCGATGGCGATGTCCACCGCGCGAGCGCGGACTTCGGACACGGCCTCGATCTCCGCCTGCTTGATCTTCTGCTCGGCGACCTGCGTGCGACGGGCAACGTAGTCTTCGCTCTTGGCGCGGGCCTCGGCGACGATGCCCTGCGCCTCGCGCTGCGCGACGGCGAGGATTTCCTGCGCCTCGCTCTCCGCCTCGCGGCGGCGGCGCTGGTATTCGGCCAGTTGCTGCTTGGCCTCTTCCTTCAGCTCGCGCGCTTCGTCGATCTCGTTGCGGATCTGCGCGGCGCGCTTGTCGAGCGCCTTCGCCATGATCGAGGGCGCCTTGAGATAGGCGATCAGCGCCAGGAAGAGGATGAGGCCGACGAGAGCCCAGAACGTATTGTCGAAAGCCATGGCGACGCCCTTTTAGGAACGAACGGAACGGACGGCGTGGGAGACGTCCTCGCGCGACACGCCGAGGCCGGCAATGTCGTTGAGAATGGCTTCGGCCGCATCTTCGGCGATCGTGCCGACATCGGCGAGCGCGCGCATCTTCACCTCGGCAATGCGAGCCTGGGCGCTTTCGAGGCGACCGTCGAGTTCGGCCTCGATGGTCTTGCGCTGCGCATCGGCATCGGCGCGCGCCTTGTCGCGGGCTTCCGTGGCGATGCGGGCGGAATTCTTGCGAGCGGACGCGAGTTCCTGCTCATAGGCGGCCTGTGCCTCGTCGGCGTCGAGGCGCATGCGCTCGGCGGCTTGGAGATCGAGGGCGATGCGCTCGCGGCGATTCTCCAGAACCGTGGAGATGCGCGGCACGATCGTCTTCGACAGGACGTAGTAGAACACGCCGAAGGTGATCGCGAGCCACAGGATCTGCGACGCGAAGAACTCGGGGTTCATCGGCGGAAAGCCGGCTTCCTCGTGGTGACCGGGCTCCACGGAGATCGCTTCGCCCGTGGGCGGAACGGGTGTTTCCATCAGGGTCGGACCTGCATCTGGCGATTGGACCTGGGCGAAAGCCTGAGTGACGAACATGTCGGACTCCGATGATACGGGTCCGGCCGCCCCAGCAGGGGCGGCCGGCTGCACAATCCCTTATGCGACCTGCTTAGACGAAGAGCAGCAGGAGCGCGATCAGGAGCGAGAAAATGCCCAGAGCTTCCGTCACGGCGAAGCCGAACACGAGACGACCGAACTGGCCATCGGCTGCCGACGGGTTGCGCAGGGCGCCCGTGAGGAAGCTCGAGAAGATGTTGCCGAGCGCGAGAGCGGTGCCGGCCATGCCGAAGCAAGCGAGACCAGCGCCGATGTAACGTGCAGCTTCCGCGTCCATGGGAACTCCTTTGGTTGGATCGTGCGGGGGTAGGATCCGCGGCGCCATGCGTCCGCGAAAGGGGGAGAGCGGTCAGTGGTGAACGTGAACCGCGTCGTTGAGGTACATGCAGGTCAGGATCGCGAAGACATAGGCCTGCAGGAAGGCAACCAGGAACTCCAGCGCCGTGATGCCCACCGTCATGACGAGCGGCAGGAGAGCGCCGAGGAAGCCGAGCGCGCCCATGCTGCCCATCGAGACCACGAAGCCTGCGAAGACCTTTAGCGTGATGTGACCGGCCAGCATGTTGGCGAAAAGACGAACAGAGAGCGAGATCGGGCGCGAAAGGAACGAGATCAACTCGATCAGCACCACGAAGGGCAGGACCGCCCCCGGAACGCCGGAGGGAACGAAGACCTTGAACCAGCCGAGGCCGTTCTTGCGGATGCCGTAGACCACGACCGTGCCGATCACCAGCAACGCAAGCGCGAAGGTGACGATCAGATGGCTGGTGACGGTGAAGAAGTAGGGGAACATCCCGATGAGGTTGGCCACCAGGATGAACATGAAGAGCGAGAACACGAACGGGAAGAACTGCATCCCGTGCGAGCCCGTCGCGTCGCGCAGCATCTTGGCGATGAACTCGTAGGAGAGTTCGGACACCGACTGCGCGCGGTTCGGGACTAGGCCACGTCCCCGGGTCGACCAGTAAAGGAAGCCCGTCGCCACCGCCACGGTCGCGACCATGAACAGCGAGGAGTTGGTGAACGACAGATCAAGGCCGCCGATCTCGATCGGAACGAGCCGAGAAATCTGGAACTGGTGAAGCGGATCGTTCGCCAAAACGTCTGGTCCTCTTGATGCGGAGCCCTCGGAGAGCGAGACTGCCATAGCGTCCCGAACCGCGCTTCGCAACTCCCTGACGTCGAAATGCACCTTTGCTTTCCGAACGATCGCTCCGCTAGCGACGTTCGGTCGGGTCCTTCTCGCCGCTGGCGGACCGCACCACGTTGAGAACGCCGGCGGCGAAGCCCAGCATGAGGAAGACGATGAGACCGAAGGGAGACACCCCGAATAGACGGTCGATCCCGTAACCGATGGCCCCGCCGACCATGATGCCCGCGATGAATTCGCTGGCGATCTTGAGGCCCTGGGCCATGCCCTGCATGCTGCCCTGGCCACCCTCCGGCACCACCGGCTCGGCCGTCGCGGCTTTCAGCCGGTCGATCCGCTCCTTCAATTTGCGGCGATCCGCCTCCAGATCCGCTTCGCTTCGAGGCTCAGGCTCGCTCATCGTCATTCGTCCATCCGGCCGATCTGTCCGCCCGCCGCATGGCGAAACAAAGGCGGTTCAAGTTTGCGTGTTCGCCGCCGAAAGCGTCACTCGCGCGAACATACACCGCAGCGTCCAAAACCGAGAGGGCCGGCTAACGCCAGCCCCCGCCGAAGGTCCGGTAGAAGATGTGAAGGCCGATCTTGTCGACCTTTTCCATGGTCTTGGCCCAGCGCGGGTGGACATAGGTCGCGTGGTAATGGGTCGCCGAGCCGACTTCGGGAATCCAGATCTCGCCATTGGTCGCCTGCCGGGCGATTCGCTCGGCCAGGGCATAGGCCGGGCGATTCCAGATGACGTCCTTGATGCCGTCGCAGGCGAAGGAGAACTGGCAGCGGCCGAACCAGTCCTGGTTCTGGTAGACGACGCCACAGATCGTTTTGGGATAGGCGGGATTGCGCACCCGGTTGAGGACGACCTGTGCGACCGCCCCCTGGCCCTGTTCCGTTTCCCCGCGCGCCTCGAAATAGATCGCCTTGGCGAGGCAGGTCTGCTGCTCCTCGGTATAGGAGGAGGCCGGGAGGGGCGTCGCGACCCAGGAATGGTCGTTTTCGCCCTTGGGCGGAATGAAGCCTCGCGAGGGCCCGAGAACCGCGTCGAACAGGTTCGACACGCCGGGCCGCGGGGTGCCGGCATAGGCCGCGACGCTTGAGCCGGCGACGTCGTTGGATGACGGGGTGGGCGCCAAAGCGGCAATGGCCCGCAACGCGTCCGGCTTGGGCGCGGCGATTTGTCCCTTCGGGCTTTCGGGCGCAAGCGGCGGCGCGAAACTTTCCGCGACCAGCACGGCGCCGCCCGAGCTATCGGGTGCGGCGAAGGCCGCGCGCAGATTCTCGTCGCCCAGCGCGATCCCGGCTTGGAGGAGGCCGGCGGGATCGACGAGTCGCCCGGCCGCGAACTTGGCCTGCACGGTGGCAAGCGGCGTCGGAGCGACGCGCCCTCCCCTCTTGGCGGGAATCCGCGCCACGGGGTCCTTGATGTAGAGGGGTCCGGCGAGCGCGCTCGAATCCAGATCGTCGCCGTCCTCGGCGAAGGCCGAGAGATCGGCCATCTCGGGCGGAAGGCTTGCCTGGAGTTCCGCCTGCGTTGGTACCGGCGGCATGGCAATCGCGGCAGGGAAAAGGGGCAGCACCGCGAGGGCGAGCGGCAGCGAGGCGAGAAGACGGGCGCGCGCGCGGGCACCATTTCGGCGCGGGGCGCTGCCCTGAAGTCTCGATCGAGCGTGAACGGCCATCGTCGGCTTCCCGGAGTGTCCTTGGAAAGCCGAACATCTCTTATTAACCTTAGCGGACGGTTAATGCCCGCCGGCATGGCGTTGCCGGGTCGGAGCCGAGCGGCGTCCAGGCGCGCGGGACCCTCGCCCCACGCGCCGAACCGAAGCGGCCTTTAGAATTTGCGCGCCTTGTGCGCGAAGGGGTTCTCCGACTTGCGCATGGTGATGCGGATCGGGATGCCGGTGAGGCCGAACTGATCGCGCAGGCCATTGATGAGATAGCGCATATAGGCCGTGCCCACGGCCTCGGGCCGGGACGTGGACAGGATGAAGGTCGGCGGGCGCGTCTTCACCTGCGTGATGTACTTGATGTTCACGCGGCGGCCCGCCACGGCCGGAGGCGGGTGATGCGACACCATCCGCTCCAGCCATTGGTTGAGCTTGGCGGTCGAGACGCGCTTGTTCCAGATCTCGTGCGTTTCGGTAACCGCCTTCATCAGGCGATCCAGCCCGTCGCCGGTCTCGCCCGAGACCGTGACGGCCTTCACGCCGCGCATCTGCGGCAGGAGGCGATCGGTCTTCTCGCGCAGGTCCGCCAGCACGGCCTGCCGATCCTCCACGAGATCCCACTTGTTGAAGGCCAGGACCGGCGCGCGGCCTTCGCGCGAGATCAGATCGGCGATCGACAGGTCCTGCTTCTCGAACGGCACGGTGACGTCGAGGACGATGATCACGACTTCGGCATAGCGCATGGCGCGCAGCGCGTCGGCGACCGACAGCTTTTCCAGCTTCTCCTCGACGCGCGCACGGCGGCGCAGGCCGGCCGTGTCGAACATCTTGATGCGCCGGCCGCGCCATTCCCATTCCACGGAAATCGAATCGCGCGTGATGCCGGCTTCCGGGCCGGTCAGCAGCCGGTCGTCGCCGAGAAAGCGGTTCACCAGAGTGGACTTGCCCGCATTGGGCCGGCCGACGATGGCGATGTTGAGCGGCTTGGTGGCGTCGTAGCTGTTGATGGGCTCGCCGTCGGCGTCGAACTCCACCGTGCTCTCGATGTCCGCCTCGTCCTCCTGCCAGCCCCGGAAGGCCTCCCGTCCCAGCTTTTCGACGATGGCGTCGCGCAGGTCCGCCATGCCCTCGCCATGCTCGGCCGAGATGGCGACGGGCTGACCGAGGCCGAGCGAATAGGAATCGTAGAATCCGGCGTCCGAGCCCCGCGCTTCCGACTTGTTGGCCACCAGCACGACCGGCTTGTTGCGCTTTCGCAGAAGCTCGCCGAAGACCTCGTCCTGCGGGGTCATGCCGCTTTTGGAGTCCACCACGAAGAGCGAAAGATCGGCATCGTCGATGGCGCGCTCGGTCTGGGCGCGCATGCGCCCTTGAAGCGAATCGGCTGTGGCCTCTTCGAGGCCGGCCGTATCGATGACGCGAAACTCCAGATCCTGGAGCGTCGCTTCGCCCTCGCGCCGGTCGCGCGTGACCCCGGGACGGTCGTCCACCAGCGCGAGCTTGCGGCCGACCAAGCGGTTGAAGAGCGTGGACTTGCCGACATTCGGCCGTCCGATGATGGCGATCGTCACCATGGCTGGGTCTCGCTCCTTCGGAAAATCAAGCCGGGGGCTGGTTGGCGGCAGGCGTGGCCGGGGCCGGCTCCGTCGCAGGCGCGGCCGGTGTCGGCGCGGCGGCGGGCTCGGGCGTCGCGGAGGTCGGCACGGGTGCAGGCGCAGCGGGTTCGGGCGCGGCGGGCGTTTCGCTCACCTCAGCCGCATCCGGAGCAGCCGTGGCGGCGGGAGTCGCAGCGGCGGGCGCGGTGCCGCCCTTCGGGCCATGCTCGGCCTCGATGAGTTCCACCATCAGGCCGGCGCGGCGCTTGATGCCGGCGGGCGTGCCGAAATCTTCCTGAAGCTGCGTGAAGAAGCCCCGCGCCGACTCGTAGTCGCCGGCCTTCCAGGCCGCGAGGCCGATGGCCTCGCGCGCGCCGTAGCGCAGCGGCTCGCCGTCGGTCGCCAGCCGCTCGGCGCGGGCGCGCACGTCGGCGAGCGAGCCGTTGTCGACCAGCACATAGGCCGCACGCAGGGCCGCCATGTCGCGCAGGTCCTGCGCCACACCCGCATCCCCGGCGATCGCGTCGAAGCCGGCGATTGCCTTGGCGGGTTCGGTGGCGAGGTCGAGCTGGGCCAGGCGCATGCGCGCCAGCGCGGGATAGCTCGCGACGCCGCTTTGCGACAGGGTTTCCAGGATCGCCCGGCCTTCCTGCGTCTTCCCGTCTTCCAAAAGCGAGGTGGCGGCGAGCAGGCGGTCACCATCGGCCGCCTGAAGACCCTGCTGGTGATGCTGCCAGAGCACGTATCCGCCGACGGCAAGCACGATCAGAACCGCGAGAGCGAGAGCGATCCGCCCGTAGCGAATCCACAAGGCGCGGACCCGCTCCTGGCGAAGCTCCTCGTTCACCTCGCGGATGAAGATGTCGTTGCTCATAGGCGGCTGAACCCTGCGAAAGATCGGGATGCAAAGCGGATAAGGCGAGCCGATGCTCGGCCTTGTCCCGGCTTTCTAACGATTTTTCGACGAAGCGAAAGGCGGGGATCGCCAATCGCACCGCGCGGGCTCCGAATCCAAGCCGCGTCCCTCCCCTCTTTCGGGAAAGCCCGGACATGATTTCGCCCAGCTCGCAGGAAGCCGGGCGATCTCGTCATGACGATTTCCGAGCGATCGGAGCGGGCCTGTCAGCCTTTGCCGAAACGGTCCACGACGTCGCGCTGCGCTTCGCTTGCCGCGCGCGCACGGGCGATCTCGTCCTCGCCGCTGCCGCCCCCGGGACGTGCCCCGCCGTCCGACAGGTTTTCGGCGAGCCCCGATGGCGCGTCAGGCGCCGGCGCGCCGCCGACGCGCGAGACCTTTGGCTCGCCGCCACGGTCGTCGCCGAGAACGCTGACATCGGCGTCGAGACGCGTGTCCTTCAGTCGGTTCGGTTCGTTGTCGCTCATGGCGAAGCTCCCTTGCTCTTCCGAACAGGACGCTTGGCCATCCCGACTTGTTCCCCAGATCAGGGATTCGGTGGCCCGGCTAGAGGTCGCAGGGTTGGCCTTAGAGGAAGTTTAGAATGTTCGTGCCACCGTTGGACGAGCCGCCGAAGAGCTGCAGCACCGGATTGGACGACCCGTCGCTACTGGTGGCGTCATACATGCCGGCAAAGCGGGCGACGAACTTGTCCAGCTTCTTGGGGTCGTCGAAATCATCGACATTCAGCTTCTTCTTGATAAGCGAAGCCTGCTGATCGACATCCATGTTCACCATGCCCTCGGGCAGGTTCAGCGCCGTGCGCACCACCTGATAGAGCGCCTTGTCCGCCAGGACACCATAGACGCTGGTCAGCCCCGGCGCCTTGCGCAGGAAGTAGAGCGCAAGACGCGTTCCCTCGCTCGTGTCCCCAGCCTTCTCTTCCATCTTCTGCAGGACGTAGAGATTGTCGGTCGCCAGCTTGTCGCCGCTCGACTGAGCGCCAGAGGCGGCTTCGCGCACGCTGCCGTCGGTCTCGAAGTTGAAGGCCGCGGCGAACTTGGCGATGGCCTTGTCGGTCTGCGTGTTGGCGTAGCTTTTGGGGTCCCCAAGATCGCTGGTGAGGATCTTCTTCAGGTCGGCGGTGGAAAGGTCTTTGTTCTTCACGCCATAGGCAGTGAGCGCAAACTGCACCGCCTTCTGGTCCTTCACGAAATCGTCGATCGTGACGGCCGACCCGATCGAGGCAAGATAGGTCTTGGTGTCGGCGGTGATTTCGGCCTTCTTGGCCGCGCTGATGGGCGTGGCGAATGTCGCGGCATAGAGCGTGCCGGTCTTGGTCTGGCCGGAGACGGACTGGACGAGGCGCTCGGCCCGCAGCTTGCCGTTGGCGTCGAAGTTGAAGGCGGCGGCGAGCTGGGTGTAGCGGTCGTCTTTCAGCTTGGCGACATAGCTGTTGGGATCGCTCGGATCGCTGGTCAGGACGGCACGGATCTTGGTGAGGCTCGCGGTCGCGGGATCAATGCCGAACGCCTTAAGGGCGTAGTTCAGGGTGCGGCGCTTGCCATCTTCCGACGTCGACATGAGATCGGTGACGGATTTGATATCCGTGAGCTTGGCCTTGAACTCGGTCGTGTCGAAGTTCACCGACTTGTTGAAGGCGGTCTGGTAGTTGTTGCCGTAGCCGGTCTCGATCTGCTGAAGGCCGGCTGTCGTCGGGCTCAGGGCGCCGCCACTCTGAGCATTCAGCGCGTCGTGCAGGGTCTGGAACCGCGCCTGCTCGACGCTGGAAACCGAGCTTGGAATCGTGGACGGGTCCGTGATGTAGCTTGCCGCCGCGCTGGCGGCATAGGTGATGTCCGACCCCATCGCGGTCATGGCGATCTTCAGCAGGCGATCGTCGCTCGTGAAGGCGGACACGGTCTGGGTCGAGTTGCTGCTGGAAAAAAAGGCGTGGAGATAGTCGATGTCGGCTTGCTTGGCCTGCGGGCTCGTCGCGTTTCCGGTCACGCCATTGTAGGTATAAACAGTGTTCGACGCCATTTTGACTGTCTGCGGAATCCAGGTCCGCTGCGCGCCGCTCGTCGCCGGGTCGGCCGAGAACTGCGTGCGCAGCGTCGCCCAGGCTGAATCCCCGTTCGCGACATCGCCTTTCAGAACGGAGGCGGCATAGTCCGAAGAGATCGAACTCGGATCGGCGAAGCCGGAGGCGCGCAGCGCCACGTCGAGCAGACCGCGATCGGCGACGAAATCATCGACCGAAGTGATGGAGCCGATGTTATCGGAGTAGTAGCCCGTCGCCTTGGCCGCTGCCGGCGCGGACTTGTCCACGCGCTCGGCATAGGCTTCCACCAGACGCTCGGTCTGCGAGGTGGACTGGGCGGTCGTCGCCGTGCCGGCGCCGAAGCTGAAGGCGGCGGCGAAGTCGCGGTAGCGCTGGTCGGACAGCTTGTTGGCAAAGCTCGTGGAATCCGTCAGGTCACTCTGCAGCACCTTGCGGATCATACCCTTGGCGGAGATCTGGTCCTCCAGTCCATAGGCCTTCAAGGCATAGGAATAGAGCTTGTAGTCGCCCATGAACTGGTCGACCGTCGTGACCTTGCCGATATGCTCGTCGTAATAGGCCTTGTCGCGCTTGACGTCGGTCTGGCTCGACAGGCGCTCCAGCGTCTGGGCCATGTTGTTCGTGTAGAGCCGATAGTTCAGAAGGGTCGAGATCACCACCGGTCTCCATACGAACGGGCGTCGGCCGTGATGGACCGGACGCGCCATGAGGGAACCCTAGCAAAACAGGGTTTATGCAACGTAAAGTCCGGCTGGAGCCGATGGGGTGAGCCCGATTCCGACAGGCAAGCTCCAGGTCCTCGGTTTGGCCGCATCATCCAGTGGAGAAGCGTGTCCGCTCTGCCGCCGGATAATGTTCCAGGCTCAGGACTTGTGGTCCTGCTTGGCCTTTTCGATCTGCCCCTTGGCGAGGTCGCCGCCGGTGTCGCCGGGCATCTGGCTCTTGGGCAGGAAGTCGAACTGGTCCACCATCACGTCCTCCACGACCTTCTGGCCGTAGCGCTTGTTCACGGTTTCCTTGATGGAGGAGAGAAGCGAGGCGAGGTCGTAGCGCTCCGGGTTCTTGAAGTCGAAGCCCGAGACCGAATAGACCGCGCGAAAGGCCTCGTCGAGAATGATCGGGTCCGGCGGCACGGCCAGTGTCGCGGCGAGCTTGCCGTCGATCGTGTAGACGAAGCGCGCCAGGACATAGCCCTGGATCGCGTTGTCCGAGATCAACGGCACGGCGATGCTGTTGGTCTTCTTGTAGTCGAGCCCTTCGAAATAGGTCGGCTGCTTGGGCGCGTCGGCCGTGCCTCCGCCGCTCAGCGTCGCCATGGCGTAGCCGGCGCCCAGAGTGACGAACATCACCCAGACGCCGATCCCGAGAAGCTTGATCATTTGGCGGTCCAGGCTCCCGACACGCTGTTGCTGTAGGTGCCGTCCGACTCGGCTGCTGCCATCGCGCGGGTGATGACCTCGGCGACCTCGGCTGTGGCCTCGATATGGATCTGCAGAAGGCGGCTGTTGTCGCCGAGGCGTTCGCGCAGGACGCCGAGCTTGGCGCGCATCTCCTCGCTGAGGGCGGCCGGCTCGATGCCGCGTGAGATGCGCGTGAGTTCGAGCAGGCTCTGGTTCTTGCGATTGCTGATGTCGCCAAGGCCCGTGCTATCGCCCGAACGCAGCGCCAGGCTCTCCCCCGCGAGAACGGATTCCAACCGGTTGATGGCTTGAGACAGAACCGCTTCCACTTGACCTTATCCCTTGGTGATGCGGCCATGCCGCGTGTTCGCTTCGCCGCCCGGAGCCGGGCGGCATTTCTCTCAAGGCTTGGCGGCCGCGGCCGCGCCGGTTTCGCGCTTTTCCAGCATGTCGGCGATGCCGATGCCTCCCGAGGCGGCCATCTCGTCGCCGATGCGCTCGGCCAGCATGGACTTCCAGATCTGACCGGCCGTGCCCGTGCCGAAGAAGCTCGTGTTCTGCTGCGGCAACATGCTCTCCACGAAGGAGCGCAGAACGAAGCTTTCGAACCGCTGCAGGGGCTCCAGCTGGCCGCTATGTGAGGTCTGGTGGTGAAACCGGGCCACCTCGTCCCGCGCCGCCTCGGCGGCGCCGGCCGCTTGCTTTGCCGAAACGAGATCGGCGAAGTCGGCAGCGCCGGCCGACGACGCGGCGGCGGACGCCGGAGCGGCAGCGGAGCCGCGTTCGATCGCGGAGGCCGAGACGGTGGATGCGAGGGCGGACAGGATCATGGGTCCCCGGTCTTCAAATGCGAGGCGCGAATGCGAGCCGTCGGTTAACCCGTCTTAAGCCGCGCCACTTATTCCAGGCTTGCGGCACGCGCGACGAGATAGTCGTCGAGGGTCGAAAGAAGCTCGGCCGTGTCTTCGGCCATGCGATCCTCCACCAGCGCCGCCTCCGCCGCGCGCTGGACGCGCTTCTCGGCAAGGTTCGCCGCCTGGACCTCGCTTTTCGCCTCGGCCTGGCGCTCGATGACGCCTGAGAGCGCCACGTCGTTGCGCCTGAGGGCCGAGACCTTGGCGTCCAGAAAAAGGCCTTGCATCAGGGACTGGGCGCCGAGAGTGTCGAGAAGTTCGTCGCGCGTGTCCTCCAGCCGCTTTTCCTCGCGCACGAGCTCGGCCAGCGCCCATTCGGCGAGCTGGCGCTTGCGCTCCTGCACGGCGAGGACGCGGGCGAGACGGTCGGAACGCTTGCCCCCGCTCATCCGAACAGCACCCATTGGCGATAGGCGCCCGCGAAGATCGACAGGAAGTTGCCGACGCAGAACCAGAGAAGCAGGAGCCCGCCGGCCAGAACGAAGGGCATGGAGATGAAGTAGATCGGGATCTGCGGCGTCATCTTGTTGGCGAGGCCGATCGCGAAATTGACCACCACGGCATAGACCACGAAGGGGCTCGCGATGCGAAGGCACAGCATGAAGGTCTGTCCGAGATTGTCGACCAGCGCGTCCAGCCCCGAGCGGATGGAGAAGCCGAGTTCCACCGGCATGGCCCGGTAGGAGGCGACCAGCGCGTTGACGATCTCGGCATGGAGATTGAGCGAGAAGATCATGACGGTCGCCGTCAGCGTCACCAGCGAGACCAGCGCCGGGTCGGCCTCGTGCCCTTCCAGCGGCACGCCGAAGGACTGGCCCATGCCGATCGCGTTGGCGACGATCGCGCCGGAGAACTGCAGCGCCAACATGAAGACGCGGCCGAGAAGGCCGATCAGGAGGCCGTTCAGGATCTCCCCCGCCGTCATGTAGATGCGCATGTCGTCGCTGGCGTTCTGAACCAGCGGCATCACCTGCGGCAGCAGGCGGGGCGAGACGGCCAGCGCCACCGCGATCGCCACGAAGAGCCGGATGTGGCTCGGCACCCGGGCGCTGGAATAGCCCGGCAGCATCATCAGGCAGGAGCCGATGCGGCAGAAGATGAGGAAGACCGCGATCACCAGGGCCTGGGCGTCGGCGCTCACGAGATCGTTCCGAGAGCCTTGATGTCGACGCCGCGCGCGATCTCCAGATGCGAGAGCACCGGCAGGTTGACGAAGATGCGCTCGATCATCATCCGCACATAAGGGCGCGCGTCCGGCGAGGCGACGAGCACGAAGTTCTCGCCCTGGTCGGTCTTCTCGCGGATGACCTTGGTGGCCTCGCCGGCGAACTGCTCGACCAGGCGCGGGTCGATGTCGAACTCGATGACGTCGCCCTTCGCGTCGCGCTTGAGCGCCTGATGGAAGGCGAGATCCCAGCGGTTGCCGAGGCGCAGGACGCCCAGCTGCCCGTTGTGCAGGAGATCGCCGCAGATCTGCTGCGCCATGCGGGTGCGCACATGTTCCACGATACGCTCGGAGCGGCGCACATGCGGCGCGATCTCGGCGATGGCTTCCAGGATCAGCGTCAGGTTGCGCACCGAGACGCGCTCGGCGAGCAGCAGCTTCAGCACGGCCTGAAGACCGGAATAGCTCATATGGGCCGGCACGATCTCGTCGATCAGCCGCTTGTATTCCGGCTCCAGCCGGTCGAGCAGCGAGCGCATGTCCTTGTAGGACAGGAGATGGGCGAGGTTGTTGCGGATCACCTCGGAGAGATGCGTCAGGATGATCGAAAGCGTGTCCACCGGCTCGAACCCGGCCCGGCGGGCGGCGGAGGCGAACGTGTCGGAGATCCAGGCGGCGCGCAGGCCGAAGGCGGGTTCCTTGGTCAGATCGTGCGGGATATCGGGCGCGGGCGCGTCGCCGAGCACGATCAAGAGATCGCCGAGGCGGATCGGCTGGCTGGCCACCGTCGTGCCATGGACCTTGATCGAATAGGAACGCGGGTCGACCGACAGATCGTCCGACAACTTGATCTCGGGAATGACGAAACCGTAGCGCGAGGCGAATCTACGGCGCATCTTGGCGACGCGATTGGCCAGTTCCTCGCGCGAGAAGTTGAGATGGGCGGCGACCTGCTTGCCGAGAACCAGCTCCACCTCGATGATGCGCAGCGATTCCTTGACGGACTGGCGCTCGGCTTCGATCGCCTTGTCCTCGACCGCCTTCTTCTCCGCCTCTTCCTTCTGCACGACCTCGGCGCGGCGACGCGGAATGGTGTAGGCGAGCGCGGCGAGCCCGAAGGCGGTGAGCGCGAAGGGCAGGAACGGCAGGCCCGGCAGAAGCGCCAGGACGCCGAGCAGCGCGGCAGCCACCATCAGCGCCCGGGGATAGTGCCCGAGCTGCGTCATGATGGCCTTTTCGGCCGCGCCCCTCGTTCCGCCCTTCGACACGAGAAGGCCGGCGGCGAGCGAGACGATCAGCGCCGGGATCTGCGTGACGAGACCATCGCCGACCGAGAGCTTGACGAAGACGTCGGCGGCGTGGCCGGCATCCATGCCGTGGCGCGTCACGCCGATGATGATGCCGCCGAAAATGTTGACGGCGGTGATGATGAGGCCGGCGATCGCGTCGCCACGCACGAATTTCGAGGCGCCGTCCATGGAGCCGAAGAAGGAGCTTTCCTCTTCCAGCTCGCGGCGGCGGGTCTGGGCCTGCTTCTCGTCGATGAGGCCGGCCGAAAGATCGGCGTCGATCGCCATCTGCTTGCCGGGAATGGCGTCGAGCGTGAAGCGCGCCCCGACTTCGGCGATACGCGTCGCGCCCTTGGTGATGACGAGGAAGTTGACCGTGATCAGGATGATGAAGACCACGATGCCGATCACGAAGTCGCCGCCCATGACGAACTGCGAGAAGCCGCCGATGACGTAGCCGGCGGCGTTGTGGCCCTGGTCGCCATGGCTGAGAATGACGCGCGTCGTCGCGATGTTGAGCGACAGGCGAAGCATGGTGGCCAGAAGCAGGACGGTCGGAAAGGCCGAGAAGTCCAGCGGCTTCTCGATCCAGAGCGAGACCATCAGGATCAGGATCGACAGCGCGATGGAGATCACCAGACCCGCGTCGATCAGGAAGGCCGGAATGGGCACGAAGAGCACCGCCAGCATCGCGACGATACCGACGGCAAAGCCGATGTCGCGGCGAGAACTCGCAGGCAGGCTGGGCGCGATCTTGAGCGTATCGACCGACATTCGGCTCGTTCCCCGGAAGCGATGGGCCGGGCAAGGGAGCCCGGTTCGGCGGCGCGCGCACGACCGTCGGTCGCGGCGCAATCCTTAACGCTTTATTTCAAAGGGGACTGGTGCCGGGCTGGCGCGCGCTCGAGCGGCATCAGCCCAGCCCAAACGAAAAACGCCCGCCGGACAAGCCGGGCGGGCGCATGGGATAGGAGCGTCGGTCGCGAACCGGCGGCTAGAAGCCGTGCTGGATGCGGGAGTAGCTTTCCTCGGTGAAGGCGTAGACCTGCGCGCCGGTGAAACCGGCGGTGAGCGCGATGATGACGAAGATCGCCAGGATTTTCGGCACGAAGGTGAGCGTCACTTCCTGGATCTGCGTCAGCGCCTGGAACAGGGCGATCAGGACGCCCACCAACATGGCGCCGGCGACAGCCGGGCCGCAGGCGAGCACGACGGTCCAGATCGCGTGCTGGACGATATCGATGGCATCGGCCTCGTTCATCGCTATTCGACCTTCACGCCGTTGCCGAGCGTCAGCTCCTTGCCGGAGGTGAGCGTGGCGATCGTGCCGTCGCTCGTCACCTGGATCGACTTCACCACGCCGCTGATCGAGGCATCGCCATTGGTGACGGTGCGGCCGATCAAGAGATTGGCGCTGGTGAGCGCGGTGAGCGTCGTCATCGATTCCAGCTTCTGGTTGAGCTTGATCGACTGTTCCACGTTGGAGAACGAGGCGAGCTGGCTCATCTGCTGGGTCGGATCGGTCGGGCTCAACGGGTCCTGGTTCTTCATCTGCGTGACGAGAAGCTGCAGGAAGGCGTTGTAGTCGAGACCCGTCTTCAACTCGGACGACTTCGCGGCGGAAGCCGTCGTGTCCACTGCGGAGGTTGAGGAGGTAACGCCGGAAACGGACATGATCAACGGGCTCCCACGGCGACCGGCGCGCGGTCGGTCACGGTGATGGTGGACAGGTTGGCCGGGGCTTCCGTCTCGGCGGCGGAGAGAATGGCGTCCTCGAGCGGGATCAGCGCGCGCACGCGCTTCAGGGCGTCGAACACGCGCTCGCGCTCGATCAGCTCCGCCGCGTCCTGCAGGCCGGAGCGGATGGCGGGCGAGGAGAAGGCGGCCATGAGCGCGGGGAAACTGCGCTCGAAGAGCTTGCGCGTCTCGGCCGCCGCGGCCGGGTCGATCAGCATGAGCTGGACGACGAAGTAGAGCTGGCGGATCGGAGTCGTTGCGTCCTCGGCCTGCATGACATGGCTTTCCAGAAGGAAGGTCACGTCGTTCAGGAACTCCAGATGCGTCTTGCGATCGACGCGCATGACGGCGCCGTTGACGAAGATGCGCTCGCCGGCGCGAAGGGTGATGCGAAGCGTCGACACGTTACTCTCCCAGGCCGTCGCGGATCATGGTGGTCACCTCGATCATGGTCGAGAAGCTTTCGCGCTGGCCGAGCCGGATGGCCTCGGCCTCGCGCATGACCCAGAGCCCGATCGAGATCAGGCTGGCGCGCAGCTCCTCGGGGAGCGCGTTGCCGGGGGTGGCGAGGTCTTCCACCAGGATCGACCAGAGATTGCGCGTCAGGTAGATCGCCTCGATCGCCTCGCGCGAGCGGGGGCCGGCCGCATCGGCGCGCTTGAGCGCGTCGACCATGCGGTCCAGCGCCTCGCGCTCCCTCTCGCGAGCCGTCGCCGAACTGTCCTGCGTGACCTCGGCATAGGAGAATTGATACATTCCCATTCCTCAAAGCGGCGGGCTGTCATGCCCTTTTGTTCGGGGTATCGCGCGGCCGGAACCGCGCTCAGAGAGGGTGGCCGGGACCCAAATCAGAGATAGTTGAGGATGCTGAGGTTCTGGAGCTTGCCGGTGACGGCGAAGGTCGCGTCGAGCTGCGTCTTCAACTGGTTGATCAGAAGGCCGGCTTCGGTCTGGTCGACATTCTCGAGGCGTCCATAGGCGGCCACCACAACATCCTGCTGCTTGGTCAGGAGATCGTTGGCGGCCGCGACGCGATTCTGTCGCACGCCAATATCGGCCTGGAGCTTTACGATGCCATCGCGACCTTGCGTCAACTTGCTCTGCGCGGCGGTCGTCAGCGCCTGGCGGGCGTCCGAGCCCATCTGGTCGATGCCGAGCGCCCCGATCATGGCATAGGCCGCGACAGTGTTCTTGAACGGAGCGGAGCTTGCGCTGATCGAGGTTTCGATCGTTTCCGACTTGGAGATCTGCGCCGTCGACACATCGCCGCCCGTGTTGGCGATCGTCGCCCATTCGGCATCGAAATCGGTCGAGAACTTGTAGGTCGTGGACACGCCGCCGACCGTCTGCGTCAGGCCGGCATCGCTGAAATAGGCCTTAACGTCGTCCGACTTGGCCAGAGACACATCCGAAATGCCCAGCGCCGTCAGGAACTTGGTCTTCAGGTTGCCGTTCAGCGTGGTAATCGCGGTCGTGTCGCTTAGGACCGGCTGCACCTCGCTTCGGGTTCCCGAGAAGAGATACTGGCCGCCGCTGCTCAGATTGGCCGAGCCCAGCACCGACTGGAGACCCTGCGTCGCGGTCTGGATGAGCGAACCCACACCCGTTCCCGTCGCCGTGCCGTTGATGAGCGCCTTGGAGTAGTCGTCGCCGTTGTTGCGGATCGACGTAAGCGCGTTGTCCATCAGCGTGAAACGGCTGGCGACGAGCTTGTTGGTGTCCACCATGTTCTGGAGCGAGGATTCCTGCGCCCGGTAGGTGATCGTGTTGCCCGTGACATAGCCGAGCGTCCGGCCGACATCGGCGTGTCGGCCGGTGTTGAATTCCGTCTGCGCGTCCGCGAGCTGCGTCTGAACGCGCTGGATCGTGGTGCGGGAAAAGTTACTGAGGGTGAGGCTGGAAATGCTCATCGGACGTCAGTCTTTCCTCAGATGGCTTGGAGCAGGGCGGCCATCATCTGGTCCACCGTTGTGATGATCTTGGACGAGGCTTGGAAGGAACGCTGCAGATCGAGAAGGCGGGTGAGCTCGGTGTTGAGATCGATGCCCGTCTCGTTGGAAAGCGTCGTCTTGGTCTTGTCGAGAAGCGTCTGCTGGTACTCGTTGGTCGAAAGAACCGAAGCGCGCGTTCCCTGCAGCCAGCTCATGGAGGACGCGGCGAAGTTCACGAGCTTGCCAGTGGGGTCAGCGCCGGCCGCGCTATAGCCGCGTGTGCTGCCGAGATTGCTGATGAGCGTGGCGATGCGCGCCGTGAAACCGGTGGCGGACGTGTCCGTATTGGTCTTGAAGGTTGCCCCGTTGATGCCCCCGTCGCGGATCAGGGTCGGGTCGCCGAGAGCGGAAGTGGCGATCTGGATGCGACCGGCCGCCCCCGCCAAAGTCGAACTGGCGCTGCGTGGCGACGCCGCCGTTCCCGCCCCTGTCCCGGTGACCGTAGCGCTCGCGTCCTGAAACAGGCCCTGCTTCGTCGTGGTGCCGTCGGTTTCAGAAAAGGCATCTATCAGATTGTTCGCGATCGCGTCGAGCTGCGTCTGGAATTGCGGAGCGATCTTGTCGCGAAGCTCCACGAGACCAGCGATCTTGCCGCTCGTGATCGGCATGAAGGCGTTGTCGCCCGTCACCACCGTTCCGTCGATGCGGAACGCGCCGCCCGACTGACCCGGCTTCAGCGACGGCGTCGGCGTGAAGTCGATGCTGCGCGCCGTGCGATCGAACATGGTCACGCCGCTGTCGGTGTAGATCACCACATCGTTGTCGCCGCGTGTCTGCACGTTGATGCCGACATATTCCGACAGTTTCTGGATCTGCTGATCGCGCTTGTCGATCTCGTCGGTCACATCGCGCTTCGCCGAGGTGCCCGCCGTGATCCGCTGATTCAGTTCCTGGATCTGCTTGAGGATCTGCGTCATGTCGCTGGCGGCCAGTTTCAGCTCGCCATCGGCATCCTGTCGAATGTCGTCCACCGAACTGCTGACGGCGTTGAGCGTCGAGACGACCTTCTGGGCCGCCGTCACGGCGGCCTTGCCCACTTCGTAATTGGCAGGCGAAGTGCGATAGGCCGTCAGCGCATCGGACAAGGCCGAAACCAGGGCTGCGGGCGATCCGTTGGTGTCGGTGTCGCCGATGACTTCATTCAGGCGGTCGAGCCCCCCCGCCACGACGCCGGACTTGGCGACATCGGACGTGCCGTTCAGGACGTTACGGAAGAGCGCCGTGTCGCCGGACTGAGCGACCGAGCGGACCTCGAGTCGACCATCGGCGCCGGTGACGACATTGGCATATTTGCGCGTCGCGCCGGCGACATTGGCGTTCGCAATGTTGCGCGACACGAGCGCGGTCTGCGTCTGGGCAGCCTGAAGCGACGACGTCGCCGTGTTGATGGCAGACGAAAGGGTCATGGGGAACACGTCCGCGAAAGAGGATCCGTCGGTGGCCGGCCGCAGGTTTGCGGCCGCGCCCTGATCTGGGCGGGGCGCCGAAGGCGCCCCCGGCCGCTTAGCGCTTCAGATTGACCAGCACGTCCATGATTTCCGAACCAGTCTGGAAGACCTTGGAATTGGCCGTGTAGGAGCGCTGCGATTCGATCATAGTGGTGAGCTCGCTCGCCATGTCGACGGTGGAGTTTTCGAGCGCGCCCGACTGGAGCGTGCCTAATCCGCCGCTGCCGCCAAAGCCCATCAGGATCGAGCCTGATTCAACGCCGGCGGAATAGGCGTTGCCGGAAACCGGCGTCAGGTTGTCAGGCGCGGCCACCATGGCGAGCGGCACCTTGAAGAGATCGCGCGACGTGCCCGAGGTGAAGGTCGCCGTGACCGTGCCATCCTTGCCGACCGACACCTTGTCCACGACCTCGGCCGGGTTGCCGTTCACGGTTGCGGCGAGCGGCAGGTAGTCCTTCGAGTACTGCGTGAAGTCGCTGATGTTCAGGGCGACCTGCGAGCCGTTGAGAGCGGTCACCGCATTGGCGTTGGTGGAGCGCAGGTCGATGTTCAGAAAGCCGTTACGTGCGGTGGTGTCCACCGTCGTCGCCGCGCCCGTGCCCGGTGTGATCTTGGAAAGCTTGCCTGAAGTAGCGTCGAATTCCAGCACGGCCGTATAGAGCGGCCCCTTCGCATTCGCGGCGCCACCGGCATAGGGGAAAGGCGACGTGGTGGACGCACCGGTCCCTGTGGCGGGGGAGGCATCAGCGTGGTTGAAGACCGCCACTTCCCATTTGTTGTTGTCGGTCTTGGTGTAATAAACGTCGAGCGTGATCGCCTTGCCCGTATTGTCGTAGGTCACGACCGAGCTCGACGACGTGAACTTGACGACCGTGTTCGAAGCCGCCGTGGTGGTCGTGGTGACCTCACCGGGCGTCGTGTCGGCGGCGGCGACGGCGACTGCTTCCTTGTTCAAGTTCGCCGTCAGGTCACCCTTGGTGGTCGGCGTCGCGCTCAGCAGCGAGGCGCGAAGGTTGACCGGCTGGAGCCCAGCATAGCCGTTCAGCGTGTAGGCCGTGCCGCTGGTAGTAACGGGATAGCCCATCAGCGTGTAGCCAGCCGCGTTGACCAGCGAGCCGTCGGCCTGCTGCGTGAAGGAGCCGGCGCGCGTGAGGTAGTTGCCGCTGGCGCCACCCTTGGTGCTGCCGTCGTTCACCACGAGGAAGCCGTTGCCCGAAATGGCGAGATCCACCTTCTTGGAGTTGGTGGAGTTCGCCGTGTAGGAAATGCCGCCCTGCTCGCTGATCAGCGTGCGAACATTGGCTTCGACGGCACCGGAATTATACTGACCTACACCGCTCGGCAGGATCTGGGATGCAAATTCCGTCGTGGTCTGCTTGTAGCCGTTGGTGTTGGAGTTTGCGATGTTCTCCGACACGGCGCTGAGCCGCGTGGCCTGCGCGTTCATGCCCGAAACGCTCGTGCGCATTAGTCCGCCGATGCTCATACCTGCTCCTTGCTGCCGAAACGGGGGGATTGGCGTGAAGCTAGCGGCTAGGGCTTGCGTCAAACTGCATTACGAGATGTAAAGTATAATTGGAAATTAACGTTTTATTAGTAATCAAAAATAAACCCGGCGCAAGAGCCGGGCTTAATATTTGATTTATTGTTTTATCTGACAGGAAGATTTGAGCTACATGGTGCTTGGGAAAGCGTTTGACCTCAGACGCCGATGCCGTAGCCGAGGTAGCGCTTGGAGGAGACCGGATCGTAGCCGAGGCGCATCTTGAGCTTCTTGCGCAGCTTGGAGATGTGGCTTTCGATGACGTTCTCTTCGACGTTCTCGTCGAAAATACCGTAGATGGCGCTGAAGAGCTGCTGCTTGGAAACGCGGCGGCCCTTGTTGGCAACCAGATATTCCAGGATGCGGCGCTCGCGGCGCGGCAGGACCAGCGCTTCGCCGCCGACTTCCGCGTCGCGGCCATCGGTGAAGACGCAGATTTCGTCCACCGAGGTGCGGTTGCGGTCAACCGCCACGTCGCGGCGACGGATGGCGCCGACGCGCGCCAGGATTTCCTTGACGTGAACCGGCTTGGCCACCACGTCATCGATGCCAGCGGCGAAGAGATCGAGGGTGGAGTTCAGCGCCTTGGTCTCGGCGAGGGCGATCATCGGGGCGGTGGAGCGGCTGCGAACCAGGCGGGTGAAGGTGCCACGCTCGGGGAAGTCACCGAGAAGGAAAGCCTCGACCGCCGAGATGTCGGTCTCCGAGGCGGATTCGACCCAATCACGGAACTCGTCCACTCCGAAGCCGGCCGAGGAGACGCCTTCCTGCGAGAAAAGCGACTTGTAGCCGTTGGTGACGAGTTCGCGGTTATCAACAACTACAATCATCTGGCCCCACCGAGTGTCTTGCGTTTCGTTAGGGAAAAGTTATCCGCCGGGGCCGAATCGGACTATCCCCAAAAATCACTATAGGGTTAACGGTTCCCAAAGGCGTTGCATAAAAGTCGCCTTGTTTTCAGGACGTTAACCATTTTGGCCGCGTTCCATCCATTTTGCTGCCATGCAAAAAGGCGGAAAGGGTTCCCCTTCCCGCCTTTTCGATTTTTCCTGCGTCGTGAGGTCAGAGATAGGTGGATGACCGGCGGCGCGACGGTGCTTCCTCGCGCTGGGCGCGGGAGCCTGCCTGCTCCTGGGGCCTGCGATCCCCACGATCGCCCTCGCGGGCTGAAGACTCGTCCCTTGCGGCCTGCCCGGACGGCGAGCCCGACCCGGAATTGTCGCCCCCACTTGTAGAGGCGGAGCTGTCGGAGGCACGGATGCCGTTCGGCTGCATGTCCTTGGCGACGACAGTGATCGACGCATCGTCCACCGAGAAGCCGGCGCGCTCCAGAAGCTGGCGCAGTGCGCCGCGATCTTCCGAGAGGAGCACCGCCGTGTCGGCGCGGCTGGCCGCGAGTTCCACGGTCAGACGCCCTTCGGACAAGCGCATGGAAACGTCGAGCGTGCCGAGATGCTCGGGCTTGAGCTGGATCGTCAGGGTCTTCAGCGCGGCGCCGCCAGCGCGCATGCGAAGATGCTCCTGGCTGTCCTGGGAGGCGTTGGCGGCCGGGCGCGGAGCCGGCTCGCCGAGAACTTCGAGCATCCGGTCCGCGATCTGCGTGGCCAGCCCAAGGCCCCCCGCCCCGCCCACGCCGAGCGCGCTCGCGCCATCGATGCTTGCCGCCTTGGCGGAGCCGGTCGCATCGGCCGCGCGGGCCGAAGCATCCGTTGCCGCCGATCGATCGGCGTCGCCGCGCCGATCGCCCCGGCGCTCGTCCGACCCAGACCTTGCCCCGTCGCGACCCGACAAGCGCGCCAGGGCTTCGTCGAAGCGAACGGGCAGCGCGGCTTCGTCTCCCGCAGCCTTGTCGGCAGCGGCGGCATCGCCCGCCGATTTTGCCGACGCGGCGGTCACGCGCTCGCCTGCCGCCGCAAGCTTGGCGGCCTTCTTGTCGGCAAGCCCGGCCAGAACGGCGGCCGTGTCGCCCGCCTTGCCGGCAGCCGCAAGATCCTCGCCCTCCCCGGCTTTGGCCTTCGCCTCGCGTTCGGCGTCGGATCGCACCAGAACCATTCCATCCTGATGTGGCTCGAAATGGGTTTCCATCTTCAGAACGTCGAGCCGAACGGCTTTGCCGCCCGACAGCGCGTCGGCCGCCGTGGGCTGCCCGTCCTTGGTCTCGTTCTCAGGAACGAGCGTCCGCACGAGCGCCTTTTCGTCGGATTGGGTCGACTTATCCGCCGCACCCGCGACGGCGGTCTGCGTCAGGATACCGAGAAGCGTGTGAAGCGGACGCGGGTCGCTGCTTTCGGCCGGATCGGCCTCGTTACCATCGTCCTGCCCGTCCGACGGCTTCGCCTTGGCGGGTGTGGTCGATCCGTCGTCAGTCGCGGTTGCGGATCTGGCCGATGAGGGCGCGTCGGGCTTCGACGTGTCGTCGGGCTTCGGCGCGTCCTTCTGGGCGGGTTTGGCGTCGCGGATCGCGGCGTCGAAAGCGCGCCCCTGGTCGCGATGGGAATCGTCGTCGCGCGGGGCCGTCTTGAAGGCCGGCTCGCGATCCAGAGGCGACGGAGTGAAATCGATCTTCATGAGCGTCAGGGCTTCAAAACTTGAGAGGATTGGGCAAGCGCGGCTTCGGCGCGAGCGAGAACGGCAGGCACGGCCTCGGCCGGGGCGGCGCTCTCAGCGTCCGCCGGCATCTCGGCCAGCGTCGCGTCGATGGAATCGAGAACGGAATAGGCCGCGTCGAGAAGCTTCACATCTTCGGGATGCAGTCTCGTGCGGTCGATCGCATCCAGCGTGCGCCGCGCGTCGGCGGTCTTGAGGGACCCCAGCGCGGACGCCGTCTCGTAGAGTTCGGCCCGGTCGCGGTCGGCGTCGCCAAGACCGGGGATCGCCAGTGCGGCGTCGGCGGCGGCTTGCGCGAAATGCAAATTGCCTTCCACCAGCGAACGACGCGACGCCGCGAGATACAGCGTCTGGCGGCGCGGGTCGGGCAGGCTCGCGATGATGTCCGACATGTCGGCCAGCGTCTCGTCGGCCTTCTCCGCGGCGCGGCTCGTCACCATGGCGGTGAAGCGGGCTTCGAAATTGCCGGCATAGGCGCTGTTGGCGAAACGGTCGAAATAGCGGCGAGCCAGTTGATCGGCGCGGCCATGGTCGCCCGAATCGTCCACCAAGGTCGCGCCAAGCCGCAGCGATGCCTCCTCGATCAGCGTTCCCGGCGCGAGAAGCCGCGCCCGGTCGAGATGGGGAATCGCCACTTCGGGGTGGTCGACCTGGTTGATCTGGCCGAGCACCAGACTGAGCTGCGCGGCGAGAACCGGCTCCATGCCTTCGAGCTCGACGCCGCTGAGGCGCTTGCGCGCCTTTTCCAGATCGTTGCTGACATAGGCCAGCGTTCCTTCAAGAAGCGGCGTCTGCGCCTCGTCCAGAAGCTTTTCGCGCATCAGGCGCTGGAGCACTTCGGGCGTGCCGCCGCTCAGCGCGAACAGCACTGCCGCGCGGAAATTTCGCGGGTCCTGCCACACGGCGGGGTCGGCTTCCAGAAAAGTCCGGCCGAAGCGGCGCAGGATGAGCGCCTGGACCCGGATCGCCCGGTCGTTGCCGCGCGCCACCTGATCCTGCAGGAACTGCACCGATCGCATGACGTCGAAGGGCATCGGCGTGCGGGTCTTGGCCCAGGCCGCCCCCGCCTCCTCGCCCTCCGCGCCGGGCACTGACGCCGCCGGCTCGGCGGCGACCTCATGGCCGCTCGAAGCGGCTGTCGCGTCATGTCCGCTCTCCTCGGCCCGGAGGGCTCCGGAACCGAGGATCAGGGCGCACAGGGCCACTCCGAGGACAGTCTTCACGCCGCTGGCTCTTTCAGAAGGATCTCGATGCGCCGGTTGCTGGCCGCTTCCGGGTCGGACTCATTGCTGGGTTTGCGGTCGGCAACGCCTTCGATCGCCTCGACGCGCTTGTCGTCGAGCCCGCCGCGCATCAGCATGTAGTAGGCCATGTGGGCGCGGTCGGTCGAAAGGCGCCAATTGTCGAGTTCGCCGCTCGAACGCGCATAGGGGCGCGCGTCCGTATGGCCGCGAATGACGATCGTGCCCGGCCGCGACTTCAGGATGCCGGCGATCTTCTCCATCAGGCGGATCGCATCGGCCGTGGGCCGGGCGGAGCCGATCTGGAACATGCCGGTGTCCAGCGTGTCGGCGAGCGAAATCGTCACCGTGCCCGAGCCTGGGTCTCCGGCCTTCACGGCGACGTCGGCGGCCGCGCCCGGCGCGCTGGCCTCGATCTCGCGTTCCAGCTTGGCGGCGTCGAGCTCCTGCGCGGTGCGCGGCGCGGCCGTGGGGGCCGGTGCCGGGGGAACGTTCGCCGTTGCCACCGTCTTGAACTCGTCGGCGGCCGGGGGCGGCAGGTTGTCGCTCAGCGGCTTGTCGGTGAGATCGGACGCGCTGGCCACGGTGTTGGGCTGGAGCTGCCAGGAGGTCGGGTCGAACGGGTCGCGATAGGCGTCGCCGCCGTTCAGGCCCGGTAGCCCGCTGCCATCGGGCTTGCCCTTGATCGTGCCGTTCTCGGTCGCCGGGCCGCCTTCGGCCACGATCTCGGCCAGCACCGCGTAAGGGTCGCGGAACAGGGCCTGGTCTTCGCCGCCCTCGGCCGTGCCGCCGACGGGCTTGCCGCCCGGCTGGCCAGGCTGCGAGTTCGGGCCCGTCGCGGTTTCCGGCGTGCCCTTGGGTGCGTTGTCGGTCTTGGTCAGCCCATCCGTCGGCGGAACGTCGCTGTTCAGCTCGATCGGGTTGAAATACTGGGCGATCTGCTTCTTCGTGGACTGGTCGGACACGGCCGTCAGCCACATCACCAGGAAGAAGGCCATCATGGCCGTCATGAAGTCGGCGAAGGCGATCTTCCAGGCGCCGCCGTGATGGCCGTCCTCGTGCCCGCCGCCGCGACGGACGATGATGATGCTCTGGTGCTCGTGGGCGGGATCGGATGCGCTCACGACAAAGCCTCTTCAACCGCCTTCAGCCAAGCCGCGAGGCGCGTTTCGATCACGGTCTGGTTGGCGTCGATGCGCACGTCCGTGTCGCTCTCGTTGGCGTCGAACGAGACGTGCCGCGCATGATCGCCCAGCTTGGTTTCCAAAGCCTGAAGAAGGTCGCTCGGGCCCGAGGCCGCGATCTTCACCGAGGCGCCGTCGAAGGCGATCGTCTTCACCGCGCCGGCCAGCTCGTCCACCGTCTGGCGCTTGCGCGCGTCGAGAACGAGGGGACGAAGCAGCCCGTTCAGCGTCGATTTCAGCGCGTCCTCGAACACGGCCATCTGCAGGATCACGAGATCGGCCAGCCGGTCGCCCTCGTTGTCCACCCAGTGGCGGCGCGTGTCGGAGAGCGTCGTCGCCTGCTCGGCGGCGAGCTGGCGGCGAAGCTCCTCGATGCGCTCGGCCGACACGCGCTCCAGATCCTGGCGCAGCGTTTCGGTTTCCTCGGCGGCGAGGCGCCGGGCTTCCTCGAGCGCCGCCTCGCGCTCCTCGATCAGGGCCTCGCGCTCGGCCGCCCAGGCCTGGCGCTCGGCTTCCAGCTCGCGCAGGGGAACGCGCGGCTCGGTGACCGGGCGCAGCGGCGCCTGCTGGCGGGCGGCCGGCGCGCCCATGGCGGGCGCCGCGAGAGCCCGGCCCGGTGTGGAGCCGCCGATGCGCGGCAGGGCGTTTTCCAAGGGGCGGGTGGCGGGCTTGGCGGGCGCGGCCTGGGCCGGGCGGCGCACCGGGGCGCGGAAGGGGACGAATTCGTCGTCGGACTGGTCGGCCAGGAGTTGAGCGAGAGGGATCATGGATTAGGCCGCTTCTTTCTCGTGGATCCACTGCTTCAGGATGGCCGCCGCTTGGGCTTCGTCGAACTCGACGAGCTTCTCCAGGCGGACCTTGGGCGAGTTGGCGCGGTTGCGTGTCAGTTCGTCGAGCAGGTCGTCGGAGTTGGACGGATCGCCGAAGCCGAGCGAATTGGCGAAGTCTTCCGAGAAGGTCATGGCGCCAGGAATTCCCGTGATTTCGGGGACATCGAGCGAGGGGTTCTGAAGTTCGATCGACCCGTCGGAGCCGATCTGGACATTGTCGTTGGAGGCGGCGCCCGGGCCGGCGATGGCGCGGATGGCGGGCTTCAGGCCGAACCAGATGACCAGCACCGCGACCACCAGGATGGTGAGGGCGTTGACCACCGTGCCGGACTGCTTGAGCAGCATCTCGGCGTAGCCGGGGGCCGGCACGGGCTCCAGATCCTGACCGTTGGAGACGAAGTCCACCGCCGTGACCTCGAGCTGGTCGCCGCGCGTCTCGGAAATGCCGGCGGCGGAGGCGACGAGCTTGCGCACTTCGGCGAGCTTGGCGTCGATCTGTTCGGGCGTGGCGTTCTCGCCTATCGTGGCGGCGAGGCGCGCCCGGTTCACCACCACGGCGACCGAGAGCTTCTTCACGTCGTAGCCGTCGGAAACGGTCTGCGTCGTGGTCTCGTTGATCTCGTAGTTGGTGAGTTCCTCGCGGCGCTCCTTGGCCTCGGAGGAATTGTTGCCCGCAGCATTGGCCTGGGGCTGCGCCTGCGGCACGTTCTGCGCGGCGGTTGCCGGGTTGCTGCCCGAGGTGTCGTTGGACTGGCCGGTTTCCTTGACCGTGCGGGTCGAGCGCTCGACGCGGCCCTCGGGGTCGAAGGTGCGGGCGCTGGTCTGCTTGCGGTCGGTGTCGAGCCGGGCGATGACGGAGGACTGGAAGTTGCCGACGCCGAGATAAGGCGCGAGCGTGCGGCGGATCGAGTCCTCGACCGAGGAGGAGACGATCGACTCCATGCCGAGCTGCTTGGTGGAGTTGGCGTTGGTGGAGTCGTCGCCCGAGGCCAGAAGTCGGCCGTCGGTGTTGAGCACCGTCACCTGGTCGACCTTCATGCCGGGAATGGCGGAAGCGACGAGGTGGCGGATGGCCTGCGCGTTGGCGAAGTCCTCGAAATTGTCGGTGCGGATCACGACGCTGGCGGACGGCGGCTGCTGCTCGCGGCGGAACGAGCCCTGCTCGGGCAGGACGATATGCACGCGGGCGGCGCGCACGTCCTTCAGCGTCTGGATGGTGCGGGCAAGCTCGCCTTCCAGCGCGCGGACCTTGGTCACCTCCTGCATGAAGGTGGTGAGGCCCATGGAGCCCATCGTGTCGAAGAGTTCGTAGCCGGCCTTGTCGGAGCGCGGCAGGCTCTTTTCGGCGAGCAGCATGCGCGCCGAGGCGGTCTGGGAGAAGTTGGTGGAGACCGTGTCGCCGGTGGCGTTCACGTCGAAGGGAATGCCGGCTTCCGTCAGCGCCGCGCCGATTCGCGCGACGTCCTGCCGATCGAGGCCGGAATAAAGGACCTCCATCGTGGGCTTGGACAGGGTCCAGGCCGCCAGGGTGACGAGGGCGATCGCCACGACGCCGACCATCGCCAGCGCGCCGAGCTTTCGGCCGCCGAGCGCCTGAAGGTTGGACAGGAGTTTCTGGGCCTCGGCCCGAGCGACCATCGCCATATACGTTCGCCTGCGGATGCGGGAAAGTGATGAGGCATCATTGGGCGACCAAGCTTGTGCGGGCGTGATGGTCTTAACGCCGCGGCAAGGTTTGAGGCAGCCGTGGCAAGCCTGCATCCCCTCCCCTGCCGTGGGCCGATCCGGCACCCCAAAACCGAAAACGCCCCCCGGACCACGAGGTCCGAGAGGCGCTTGGATTTTGGAGCGAACCGGCGGAGCGATCCGCCGGTTCGCGCTGCGTGGCTGGATCAGCCGCGG